>NZ_JBVKCZ010000020.1:146417-181849 GCF_055634335.1 Streptomyces sp. NPDC111802
GCCTACAGCTCGGCGAGCACCGCGTCCGTGAAGGCGGGCCACGCCTCGATCGCCCAGGGCCCGAAGGCCCGGTCCGTGAGCGCGGCGCAGGCCGCCCCCGCGTCCGGGTCGATCCACAGGAACGTGCCCGACTGGCCGAAGTGGCCGAAGGTGCGCGGCGAGGACGTCGAGCCGGTCCAGTGCGGCGACTTGCCGTCGCGGATCTCGAAGCCGAGCCCCCAGTCGTTCGGGTTCTGGTGCCCGTACCCCGGCAGCACGCCCTTCGTCCCCGGGTACTGCACGGTCATCGCCCCGGCGACCGTGCGCGGGTCAAGCAGCCGCGGCGCCTGCACCTCCGCCGCGAACCGCAGCAGGTCCTCGACCGTCGACACCCCGTCCTTCGCCGGGGAGCCCTCCAGCGAGGTGGCCGTCATGCCCAGCGGCTCCAGGACCGCCTGCCGCAGATACTCCGCGAACGGGATGTCCGTCGCCTTGGCGACATGGTCCCCGAGCTGCTCGAACCCGGCGTTGGAGTACAGCCGCCGCTCCCCGGGCGGGGCCGTCACCCGGTGTTCGTCGAAGGCCAGCCCCGAGGTGTGCGCGAGCAGGTGCCGTACCGTCGACCCCTGCGGCCCGGCCGGTTCGTCCAGCTCGATCGCGCCCTCCTCGTAGGCGACGAGCACCGCGTAGGCGGCCAGCGGCTTGGTGACCGAGGCGAGGGGAAAGCGGTGCCCGACGGGACCGTGCGTACCGAGGACCGTGCCGTCCGCCCGTACGACACCCGCCGCGGCGGAGGGAACCGGCCAGTTTTCGATCAACGCGAGGCTGCTCAGCGACATGCCGTCGAGCCTATGCGGCTCACAGGTGCAGCCGCATCGAGGGGTCGGCGTCCCGTGTGAAGCCCAGCGCCGCGTACAGCGGTTCGGCGTCGGCGGACGCGTTCAGCATCACATGTCCGGCGCCCCGCTCACGGAACCAGCCCAGCAGTTCCTCCATGCACGCGCGCGCGTACCCGCGACGCCGCGCGCCCGGATCGGTGGCGACGCTGAACACGTACCCGATGGTCCCGTGCGGGTTGCCGGCCCGCCCGATCCGGTACTCCACGGTCCCCGCCACCAGCGCCGCCAGCGCCCTGGGCCGCTCCGGATGGTCGACGACGAACGCCGCGAAGTCCCCGTCCGGCTCGGCCAGCCTCGCCCGCAGCGTCGGCAGCGACTCGGCATGCCAGTCCGTCGGACCGGCCGCCGAGGCCATCGAGTCGATCATCACCTGACGCAGCCGCAGCACTTCGGCGGCGTCCTTAGGCAGGGCACGGCGTACGAGGCTCATGCCTGGCACGCTAGCCACGGCGATCAACTCATGTCCCGCGCTTTTCTTACCGTTTCCGCTTGCTTGGAGCGCACTCCAAGGCCATAGCGTGGAGCGTATGACGGTGATGGAGACCACGAGTACCAGGACCGACAGCTGTGCCGCCCCGCCGCATCCGCACCGGCGGCCGGAAGGCCAGGACAGCTACACGATCAGCGAGGTCGTCGCCTTCACCGGCCTGACGGCCCATACCCTGCGCTGGTACGAGCGGATCGGCCTCATGCCGCACATCGACCGCTCGCACACCGGCCAGCGCCGCTACAGCAACCGGGACCTGGACTGGCTCGACCTCGTCGGAAAGCTGCGGCTGACCGGCATGCCGGTCGCCGACATGGTCCGGTACGCCGAACTGGTGCGCGAGGGCGACCACACCTTCGGCGAGCGCTTCGAGCTGCTGGAGACCACCCGCCGCGACGTCCTCGCGCGGATCGCCGAGCTCCAGGACACGCTGGCCGTGCTCGACCGGAAGATCAGTTTCTACGCGGACGCCGGGCGTCTGTACGAGCACGAGAAGACGGAGAAGGCCGGATGACGGACAGCAGGATCGCGACCGCACGACTCGGCGCGAACGGCCCCGAGGTCGGCGTCCAGGGCCTCGGCTGCATGGGCATGAGCTTCGCGTACGGCCCCTCGGACGCGGGCGAGTCCAGGGCGACGCTGGAACGGGCGCTTGAGCTGGGCGTCACGCTCTACGACACGGCCGACGCGTACGGCGCCGGCGACAACGAGAGGTTCCTCTCCCCGTTCTTCAAGGCGCACCGCGACGAGCTCGTGATCGCCACGAAGTTCGGTCTGGCCATCCACCCGGACGACCCGGCCAAACGGATCATCCGTAACGACACGCCCTACATCCGCCAGTGCGTGGAGGCGAGCCTGAGGCGCCTGGACGTCGGGGCGATCGACCTCTACTACATGCACCGCCGGGACGTGGACGTCCCCATCGAGGAGACCGTCGGCCTCATGGCCGAGCTGGTCCGCGAGGGCAAGGTCAAGCACCTGGGGCTGAGCGAGGTGACGGCACGCGAACTGCGGGACGCGTACGCCGTGCACCCGATCACGGCCGTCCAGTCCGAGTGGTCGCTGTTCAGCCGCGACATCGAGGCGAACGTGGTCCCCGCCGCCCGCGACCTGAACGTCACCCTGGTGCCGTACTCCCCACTGGGCCGAGGCTTCCTCACGGGCTCCTTCGCCAAGGCCGAGGACCTGACGACCGACGACTTCCGCCGCCAGCAGCCGCGCTACACGGGCGAGAACGCGGCGGCGAACGCGGCACTTCTGGACCCGATCCGCACGGTGGCCGAGGCCCACGGGGCGACGCTCGGTCAGATCGCGCTGGCCTGGGTGCAGCAGCGGGCCTCGGTGCACGGCCTGCCGATCGTCCCGATCCCGGGGACGCGCAGGCCCTCTCGGGTGGAGGAGAACGTGGCGGCGACCCGGATCGTGCTGAGCGAGGGGGAGTTGGCTCTGCTGGAGCCGATCGCGGAGAAGGTGTCCGGTGACCGCTACGCGGACATGTCCTTCGCGTCGGGTGGCAGGGAGTAGGAGGTACCGGGAACCAGCCACAGGCGACCCGCGGCCGCCGACGCACAGAACCCGGCACACGCGAAGCGCTACAGCTCCGCCAGCAACTCCGCCTTCTTGGAGGAGAACTCCTCGTCCGTCACCAGCCCCGCCTCATGCAGCTCCCCCAGATGACGGATCCTCTCCGCGATGTCGGCCGGATCGCGCCTCGGCGCACTGGCCGGCACCGCGGCGACCGGCCCGCTCCTGCGGACCGCCGACAGCACGGCCGCGGCGAACGGCAACGACTCGTGCACCGGCCCGTACCCGAGCCCGAACACCACGGTCGCCGGATCCAGATCCGCCTGCGCCGGCTGCGCATCCGCGGAGTCCCGCCGCACCAGCCGTAGATGCCCCTCGAACACCTCGGGCGAGCGCCACTCGACACCGCTCAGCTCGGCCACCGGAAAGCTCTGATCCCCCGCCTTCCACTTCGCCGAGGACGCACCCGTCCAGAACCACCTGAACCGGACAGTGCTCCCGTCGAAGGACGCCTTCGCGTCATACGCCTTGAACTGCAACGGCACATCGGGCGCACCCACGAGGAAGTCCTCGGCCGGCCCGGACTCCGTCAACTGCGCCCCCAGTTCGTCGGCGTAGTACTCGGCCAGCGTCTCGCGCTCCGCGGGCAGCACCAGGCGATACGGATCGCCGCCTTCCTTCAGCTGCCCGGCCGCCGCGTCCATCAGCGGATCGGCACCGGGACGCGGCTCGACGCGCAGAACGACCGTCCCGCGCTTGCCCGGTGTCAGCGTCACTCCGGCGATCGCCTCAAAAGGAACCCGACGTTCCCCAAGCGCCTGGAAGAGCTTGGGTGTTCGAATCCCTCGTTCGTAACGGATGAGCACGGAGTCGGACTCGAACTCCCAGGCAGCATGAAATCCGGCCAGTACGTCACCCATGCGGCTCATCGTATGCGGCACGTGTTCCTCCGTCGCCACCTCGCGCACACCGCAATTCCTGCGTCTCTACGCGCGTCCGGCCGACGCCGTGTCGGACAAATCCGCCCGACAGGCCTCGGCGTCGTCAGCGCAGCGCACCGAGTCGTATGCGCCGACCCCGATCTCGGCGAAGTTCGCCACGCTGTCCGTACCCGGCTCGAAATAGCCGCCGTGCCCCTTGGCCTCCCGAGCCGACAGCACCCGCGCCCCGAACACCGACGACACCGGGTCCTCACCGTGACCCAGCCCGCCGACCTCCAGATACGGCACGTCCTGCACCCAGTCGTCCGCGTCCCGCATCGCCCACACACGCGCGGACGTGCCCAGCTGGGAGGCCTTCGCCACCCGCATTCCGGGGCTGCCGGCCACCGCTATGTCGGCCACCCGTCCCGGCAGCACGGGCGCGGCCACGCCGCACAGCACCGAGCCGTAGCTGTGGCAGAACAGGGAGACCGGCGTACTCCCGGGCAGGGCACGCACCAGCGCGTTCAGGCGTACGGCACCGTCCGCGGCCCGCCTCGCGGTCGCCGATTCGATGCCGAGCCCGTTCGGCGAGGTGTAGTCGGCCCAGGCGATCACTGCCGTACGCGTCGAGGGGGAAGCCGCGCGCTCGGCCGTGTACAGGGACTGTGCCATGCCGACCGGCGCCGAGTACTTGCGGCTGGTGCGCTGGAAGGTGAGCAGGTCGGTGTCGACGCCGGGGACGACGACCGAGATCCGCTCGGCCCTGGTCAGGTCTCCGAACACCTCGGCGGCCCGCCCCGTGCCCTCCGGGTCGAAGGCGAGAATGTGCCGGCCGGTCTGCATCATCGCCTCGAAGCGATGCATACGACGGCCCGCCTCACGCTGCCCGTCGGGCGTGAGTCTGCTGTCGTGCATGCGTTTGCGCTCGACCTCGCGGGCCTCGTCGAGGGCGACGCGGTTGGCGCGGTAGCGCAGTTCGACGGGAGCGCCGTTCATGTTGCCGACCGCGAGCGGATAGCGCTGCGTGAGCGTGCTGCGCTGGTGCTCGCTGAGCGAGGCGAAGAACCGGGCGAGCCGCGTGGGGGAGGAGTCCGCGGCCGGCAGCCGGTGCCCGGCTATGCTGCCGCGATCCCAGGCGCTGACCGAGGCCTGGAGCGGTGCGGCGCCGCGCTGGTGCCGCAGTGCGGTCCAGCCGGTGGTCGCCAGCATCACGAACACCACGGCCAGCGCGAGCAGCGCGCGCCACACGTTCAGTTGCGGGGAGGTGTCGAAGGAAGTCACTGGGAGGACACACTAGGAGAACGAGAGGGTCTCGCGTTAACCAAGTGACAGGTATCACGTTTCGATCACGCCGACCTGAACAGGCTGATGACCTCAGCGTGTTCGCCAGCTCTCGCTGAGTGCGGGGCCCACCTGCTCGAGATGTGAGACGGTCAGTGCCCGCATGGCGTCGAGGCTGAAGTCCTCGCCGGTGCTCCACTGACGCTCCGTCAGCCGCATCACCCCGCCGAACACGGCCACCGCCAGCCGCGGCCGCGGATCGGTGTCCATGTCGATTCCCTCACGCTCGGCGAGGATGCGGGCGATGGCCTCCTCGATCTCCACGGACCTGCGCAGATGGGCGGCGAGCAGCACAGGTGTCGACTCGACCACCTGGTACATGCGCAGATACAGCTCGACCGGTGCGACGGCCTCGATCACGTCGTGCAGTGTGTCCCAGCCCTCCAGGACCGCCTGCCGCAGCGCCTCCATGGGGGGCTCGTGGGGCGGACGGGCGCGCACCGCGTCCAGGAAGTGCGCCACCGTCATGTCCTGGAGCGCGAGAGCGGCCTCCTCCTTGCCGGCGAAGTAGCGGAAGAAGGTGCGCTGCGAGACGTCGACGGCCTCGGCGATGTCGTCGACGGTGGTGTGCTCGTATCCCTGGCTGGTGAAGAGCTCCAGCGCGGTCCGCAGCAGCGCGTCCCGGGTGCGCTGTTTCTTGCGTTCGCGCAGTGTTTCCATAGGTGTCAGTTACCGACTTGTGAATTGGTTTGTCAATTGTCAGCGGCTGTCATTAGCCTCGAACACATGACTAGTCAGACCACCATCGACAAGACGGGGTCGGGGGGCGACGCGCCAGTAGTCCCGTCGGACGCGACACCGGCCAAGGGGCTGCGCGGCCACCCTTGGTTCACCCTCATCACCGTCGCAGTCGGGGTCATGATGGTGGCCCTCGACGGCACCATCGTGGCCATCGCCAACCCGGCCATCCAGAAGGACCTCGGCGCCACCTTCGCCGAGGTCCAGTGGATCACCAACGGCTACTTCCTCGCTCTCGCGGTCTCCCTCATCACCGCCGGCAAGCTCGGCGACCGGTTCGGGCACCGCCAGACCTTCCTGATCGGCGTGATCGGCTTCGCCGCCGCCTCCGGTGCGATCGGGCTGTCCAGCAGCATCGCGGCGGTCGTCACGTTCCGTGTCTTCCAGGGCCTGTTCGGCGCGCTGCTGATGCCGGCCGCGCTCGGCCTGCTGCGCGCGACCTTCCCGGCCGAGAAGCTCAACATGGCCATCGGCATCTGGGGCATGGTCATCGGCGCCTCGACCGCCGGCGGCCCGATCCTCGGCGGCGTCCTCGTCGAGCATGTGAACTGGCAGTCGGTGTTCTTCATCAACGTGCCGGTCGGCATCCTCGCCGTCGTCCTCGGCGTGCTGATCCTGCTCGACCACCGCGCCGAGAACGCCCCTCGCTCCTTCGACGTGCTGGGCATCGCCCTGCTGTCGGCCGCGATGTTCTGCCTGGTCTGGGCCCTGATCAAGGCCCCGGAGTGGGGCTGGGGCGACGGGAAGACATGGGCCTTCATAGCCGCCTCGGTGATCGGCTTCGCGCTCTTCGCCTTCTGGGAGACGAAGGTCAAGGAGCCGCTGATCCCGCTCGGGCTGTTCCGCTCGGTGGCGCTGTCCGCGGGTGTCGTCCTGATGGTCCTGATGGCCATCGCGTTCATGGGCGGCCTGTTCTTCGTGACGTTCTTTCTCCAGAACGTCCACGGCATGAGCCCGATCGACGCCGGCCTGCACCTGCTGCCGCTCACCGGCATGATGATCGTCGGCTCCCCGCTCGCGGGCGCGATGATCACCAAGCTGGGCCCGCGTGTCCCGCTGGCGGGCGGCATGGCGCTCACGGCCATCGCCATGTACGGCATGTCCACGCTGGAGACGGACACCGGCAGCGCCATCATGTCGCTCTGGTTCGCCCTGCTCGGCCTCGGCCTCGCGCCGGTCATGGTCGGCGCCACGGAGGTCATCGTCGGCAACGCGCCCATGGAGCTGTCCGGTGTGGCCGGCGGTCTCCAGCAGGCCGCGATGCAGATCGGCGGCAGCCTCGGTACGGCCGTCCTGGGCGCCGTCATGGCCTCCAAGGTCGACAGCGACCTCGCCGGAAACTGGGCGGACGCCGGGCTCCCGGCGCTCACCCCGGCCCAGGAGGCCCAGGCCTCCGAGGCGGTCCAGGTCGGCGTGCCACCGGTGGCGCCGGGCACCCCGGACGCCATCGCCGCGAAGATCACGGACGTGGCGCACGACACCTTCATCTCGGGCATGAGCCTCGCGTCCCTCGTCGCCGCGGGAGTGGCGGTCGTGGCCGTCGCGGTCGCGTTCCTCACCAAGCGGGGCGAGAACGCGGAAGCGGGCGCGGGCGCGGCGCACATCTGACGCCCGCGAGCCGTACGGGCTCACGCGCGCTCAAGGGAGGGATCCGGGGCGGGAGTTCCCCTATCAGGGTGACAACGCCGAGGATCCCTCCCACCGGTACTCGCCGCAGGTCACAGTGGGTCAAGCCAGGGCCTTGGGCGCGCTGCCGGAGGGGGTCAGCGCGCCCGAGGCCCGCATACGTGGCATGAACAGCGCACCGTGGGTACCCGCCAAGTCGAACGCCTACTCAGGGAGTTGACAATGGCGGGCTTCGGACACGGTACGCGCAGGCACCCCCGCTCACGTGGCCGCACATGGTCACGGAGCGGGCCGGACAGCGCGACCCTGGGGATCATCGGAGCCATCTGCGCGATCGCCGGATTCTTCGTGCTGGGCATCATTCTCGGCCCGGTGGCGATCGCCTGCGGCTGGCTGGCCATGGGCCGCACATGGTCGGGAGCCCGCCCTGTCCCTGCGTTGGTGGCGGTGGTGCTGGGTGCGATCGACACGCTCCTGGCGATCATCTGGCTGGCCGGGACGAGTACGCCGGGCAACGGTTTGTTCTAGCGGCCAGGAACTCCGGACTTGGGGTTCGACGGCGGCAGCGGGTTGTCGGAGGCGGGGCGCGCGGTTTCCCGTGCCAGGGAGGCCGGCGTGCTCACGTCGGCCGCGCCCGCCCCCTCCGACAGCGCGGCGACCTCCGCCCGAAGCGCCCGGACCTCCTCGGTGAGCACCCGTATCGCCTCCGTCTGTCGCCGCTCCTCCACGTCGTCCATCTCGAACCGAGAGATGAACCACGCGGCGATATTCGCGGTCACCACACCCAGCAGGGCGATCCCGGACAGCATCAGCCCCACCGCGAGCATCCGCCCCACCCCCGTGGTCGGCGCATGGTCCCCGTACCCCACGGTCGTCATGGTCGTGAACGACCACCACACCGCGTCACCCAGCGTCTTGATGTTCCCGTTCGGTGAGTCCCGCTCGACGGACAGCACCGCCAGCGAGCCGAACATCATCAGCCCCACCACGGCCCCGGCGACATAGGTCGTGAGCCGAATCTGGGAGGCCATCCGCGCCCGCTGCCCCACCAGCAGCAGCGTCGACACCAGCCGCAGCAACCGCAGCGGCTGTATCAGCGGCAGCAGCACCGCACCCAGGTCCAGCCAGTGCGACCGCACGAAGTCCCGCCGCCGCTCGGCGAGCGCCAGCCGGACGACGTAGTCCAGCGCGAACGCCCCCCACACCACCCACTCCACCGCGAGGCACACGTCCACCACCACGCGGCTCGCGTCGGGCCGGACGATCGGCACCGCATAGGCCACGGCGAACGCCAGGGCCAGACCGAACAGGGGCCGTTGGGTATGCCGCTCCCAACGCGCTTGCGCCGCCACTTGCTTCATGGCCGCATCGTAGGAAATGTGAAGGGGTGGTGTAGCCCCAGGTCACCCACGGGCACACCACCCCATCGTGCGGTTGACGGAACGCGCGGCTGACGGACGCTACGCGTCGCCGCCCGCGGCCCCCGGGTCCGCGGCCGACACATCGAGCAGCTGGTAGCGGTCGATCGCCTGCTTCAGCGCCGACCGGTCCACCTTCCCCTCCTTGGCCAGCTCGGTCAGCACGGCCACCACGATCGACTGCGCGTCGATGTGGAAGAACCGGCGGGCCGCGCCACGGGTGTCCGCGAAACCGAAGCCGTCGGCGCCCAGGGACTGGTAAGTCCCCGGCACCCAGCGCGCGATCTGGTCCGGCACCGACCGCATCCAGTCGGAGACGGCCACGAACGGCCCCTCGGCCCCGGTCAGCTTCCGCGTCACATACGGCACCCGCTGCTCCTCCTCCGGATGCAGCAGGTTGTGCCTCTCGCACTCCACGGCCTCGCGCCGCAGCTCGTTCCAGGAGGTCGCCGACCAGACGTCCGCCTTGACGTTCCACTCCTCGGCGAGGATCTTCTGCGCCTCGACGGCCCACGGCACGGCCACACCGGACGCCATGATCTGCGCCGGGATCGACCCCGCGGGGCCCTCGCCGAGCCGGTGGACGCCCTTGAGGATGCCCTCGACGTCCACGTTCTCCGGCTCGGCCGGGTGCTGGATCGGCTCGTTGTAGACCGTGAGGTAGTAGAAGACGTCCTCGCCGTGCGGGTGCTCCGCGTCGCCGCCGTACATCCGGCGCAGACCGTCCTGCACGATGTGCGCGATCTCGTACGAGTACGCCGGGTCGTAGGCGACACAGCCCGGGTTGGTCGAGGCGAGCAGCTGCGAGTGGCCGTCGGCGTGCTGGAGGCCCTCACCGGTCAGCGTCGTACGGCCGGCTGTCGCGCCCAGCACGAAACCGCGCGCCAGCTGGTCCGACATCTGCCAGAACTGGTCGCCGGTGCGCTGGAAACCGAACATCGAGTAGAAGACGTACACCGGGATCAGCGGCTCGCCGTGCGTGGCGTACGCCGAACCCGCGGCGATGAGGGAGGCCGTGCAGCCGGCCTCCGAGATGCCGTCGTGCAGCATCTGGCCCGTCGGCGACTCCTTGTACGCCAGCAGCAGGTCCCTGTCGACCGCCTCGTACTGCTGGCCGAGCGGGTTGTAGATCTTCGCGCTCGGGAAGAACGAGTCCATGCCGAAGGTGCGGTACTCGTCCGGTGCGATCAGCACGAACCGCTTGCCGAGCTCCTTGTCCCGCATGAGGTCCTTGAGCAGCCGTACGAACGCCATCGTGGTGGCGATCGACTGGTGGCCCGAGCCCTTCTTCACGGTCGCGTACGTCTTGTCTTCCGGCAGGGCCAGCGGCTTGGACCGCACGACACGCGTCGGGACGTAACCGCCGAGCCCCTTGCGGCGGTCGTGCATGTACTGGATCTCCTCGGAGTCCCGCCCCGGGTGGTAGTACGGCGGGAGCCCGCTCTCCAGGTCCTTGTCGGCGATCGGCAGGTGCAGCCGGTCGCGGAAGCGCTTGAGGTCGTCGACCGTCAGCTTCTTCATCTGGTGCGTGGCGTTACGGCCCTCGAAGTTGGGGCCGAGCGTCCAGCCCTTGATCGTCTTGGCGAGGATCACCGTCGGCTGGCCCTTGTGCGCCTTGGCCGCCGAGAACGCCGCGAAGATCTTCTTGTGGTCGTGACCGCCGCGGCCCAGGTGCAGGATCTGGTCGTCGGTCATGCCCTCGACCATCGAGCGCAGCCGCTGGTCGTCGCCGAAGAAGTGCTCGCGGATGTAGGCGCCGGTCTCGGTGGCGTACGTCTGGAACTGGCCGTCCGGCGTGGTGTTCATCCGGTTGACCAGGAGGCCGTCGCGGTCCTGAGCGAGCAGCGGGTCCCAGGTGCGGTCCCAGATCAGCTTGATGACGTTCCAGCCGGCGCCCCGGAAGATCGACTCCAGCTCCTGGATGACCTTGCCGTTGCCCCGCACGGGGCCGTCGAGGCGCTGGAGGTTGCAGTTGACCACGAAGGTGAGGTTGTCCAGACCCTCGCGCGCGGCGATGGACAGCTGGCCGAGCGACTCCGGCTCGTCCATCTCGCCGTCGCCGAGGAACGCCCACACATGCGACTTGGAGGTGTCGGCGATGCCGCGCGCCTCCATGTAGCGGTTCATCCGCGCCTGGTAGATCGCGCCGATCGGGCCGAGGCCCATCGACACGGTCGGGAACTCCCAGAAGTCCGGCATCAGCCGCGGGTGCGGGTAGCTCGACAGGCCGTACGGCGCCTTCGACTTCTCCTGGCGGAACGCGTCCAGGTTCTCCTCGCTCAGGCGGTCCAGCAGGAACGCGCGGGCGTAGATGCCCGGGGAGGCGTGGCCCTGGAAGAAGACCTGGTCGCCGCCGTCGCCCTCGTCCTTGCCGCGGAAGAAGTGGTTGAAGCCCACGTCGTAGAGCGAGGCGGAGGAGGCGAACGTGGCGATGTGACCGCCGACGCCGATGCCGGGGCGCTGGGCCCTGGACACCATGACCGCGGCGTTCCACCGGGTGGCGTTGAGGATCTTGCGCTCGATCTCCTCGTTGCCCGGGAAGAACGGCTCGTCCCTGGTGGCGATCGTGTTGACGTAGTCCGTGCTGCGCATCTCGGGCACGGCCACGCGCTTCTCGCGGGCCCGCTCGATCAGCCGCAGCATCAGATAGCGGGCCCGCTCCCGGCCGCGCTCGTCCACGGCGGCGTCGAGGGAGTCGAGCCACTCCTGGGTTTCCTCGGGATCGAAGTCAGGAACCTGACTCGGAAGGCCGCCAATGATGATCGGGTTGCGATCTGATCCGGAAGCCACGCTGTTCCTTACCTGTCAGAGGGCCGTGTTTCTAAGGGTCTGCACCGCTCCCCATCGTGTACCTCGGGGCGCAAAACGTCATCTCTACTGTTAGGTAACCGGGCGCCTGGTGAACGGCGGAGTACCCGTAGATGGTTCCCAAACGCACAAAGGGGGCAGATTGGTGTGGTGCGCGTCACCCTGAGACGATGAAGGCATGCCTGGAGTTGCGGTGACACGTTCAGGATCGTCACCGTTTCGGCGGTCTGAACGGCCGGGTACTTGCGCGATCCGTCCCGCCCGTGTGGACTACGGCCAATGCTTCGCGCACGCGCGTGGCTGAGTTATTCCCAAAACATGATCAGGAGGCAACCCGTGAGCGCGACCGCGGACCACGCGGAGGAGCGGACCCTTGCCGAGAGGCTGGGGTTCCAGCCCGAGCAGGTGGTCCAGGAGATCGGCTACGACGACGACGTAGACCAGGAACTCCGCGAGGCCATTGAGTCAGTCACCGGCACCGAGCTCGTGGACGAGGACTACGACGACGTTGCCGATGCCGCGGTGCTGTGGTTCCGCGACGAGGACGGCGACCTGACGGATGCGCTGGTGGATGCCACCACGTACATCGAAGAGGGCGGCGCGATCCTGTTGCTGACACCGAAGACCGGCCGTGACGGCTACGTGGAGCCCAGCGACATCTCTGAAGCCGCGACCACGGCGGGTCTGTCGGCGTCCAAGAGCGTCAGCGTCGGCAAGGACTGGAGCGGCAGTCGGCTGGTGACGCCCAAGGCCGCCAAGACCAAGAAGTAGAAACGGTGGCGATGCCGGGTCGGGCCGAGAGGCCCGGCCCGGCCTCCTGCACGGGCCCGGGTGGTCGCTGCATAGGGTGGGTTCCACCCGAACAGCCCCCACCGAAGGGACATCCACGACGATGGCGATCCAGGTCGGCGACAAGGCCCCCGACTTCGAGCTCAAGGACAACCACGGCGCCACCGTGAAGCTCTCCGACTTCCGCGGCTCCCAGAACGTCGTCCTGCTCTTCTACCCCTTCGCCTTCACCGGTGTGTGCACCGGCGAGCTGTGCGAGGTGCGCGACAACCTGCCGCAGTTCTCCGACCGCGACACGCAGGTGCTCGCCGTCTCCAACGACTCCATCCACACCCTGCGCGTCTTCGCCGAGCAGGAGGGCCTGGAGTACCCGCTGCTCAGCGACTTCTGGCCGCACGGCGAGGTCAGCCGCGCCTACGGCGTCTTCGCCGAGGACAAGGGCTGCGCGGTGCGCGGCACCTTCGTCATCGACAAGGAGGGCGTCGTCCGCTGGACCGTCGTCAACGCCCTGCCGGACGCGCGCGACCTCGGTGAGTACGTCAAGGCGCTCGACACCCTCTGATCCCGCTGGTGACCGACACCTGTGATTGTTGGCCACCAAGGCCTGCGAGCCACGGGAACCCGTCACTAGGATCGAGTCGTTGATCCGATATCAAACGCACGGCGGGGCTCCCCGCCCCTGGACACCAATGGAGGACTCGTGGGAGTCAGCCTCAGCAAGGGCGGCAACGTATCACTGAGCAAGGAGGCCCCCGGCCTGACCGCGGTCATCGTCGGACTGGGGTGGGACGTCCGCACCACGACGGGCACGGACTTCGACCTCGACGCCAGCGCGCTGCTGCTGAACAACACGGGCAAGGTCGGCAGTGACGCCAACTTCGTGTTCTTCAACAACCTGAAGAGCGCCGACGGCTCTGTCGAGCACACCGGCGACAACCTCACCGGTGAGGGCGAGGGCGACGACGAGCAGATCAAGGTCAACCTCGCCGCCGTCCCGGCCGACGTCGAAAAGATCACCTTCCCGGTGTCGATCTACGACGCCGAGAACCGCCAGCAGTCCTTCGGCCAGGTGCGCAACGCGTTCATCCGCGTCGTGAACCAGGCCGGCGGCACCGAGATCGCACGCTACGACCTCAGTGAGGACGCCTCCACCGAGACCGCGATGGTCTTCGGCGAGCTGTACCGGCACGGTGCGGAGTGGAAGTTCCGTGCCATCGGCCAGGGCTACGCGTCGGGCCTGCGCGGCATCGCGCAGGACTTCGGCGTGAACGTCTGAGTTTCACCATCCCGGACGTGACCGTCCAGGACACCACTGGCTGAGTCCGGCGCCGTACCGTTTGGGTACGGCGCCGGATGCGCAGGACAACCAAAGAAGCATCACGCGGGGAGGACCAGCATCATGGGCGTCACGCTCGCCAAGGGAGGAAATGTCTCCCTGTCCAAGGCCGCACCCAACCTCACTCAGGTGATGGTCGGGCTCGGCTGGGACGCGCGCTCCACCACCGGAGCCCCCTTCGACCTCGACGCCAGCGCCCTGGTGTGCAGCGGCGGTCGGGTACTGGGCGATGAGTGGTTCGTCTTCTACAACCAGCTCAAGAGCCCGGACGGCTCGGTGGAGCACACCGGCGACAACCTCACCGGCGAGGGCGACGGCGACGACGAGTCGCTGCTGATCGACCTCTCCAAGGTGCCGGCCCACTGCGACAAGATCGTCTTCCCGGTCTCCATCCACATGGCCGACGAACGCGGCCAGACCTTCGGTCAGGTCAGCAACGCCTTCATCCGGGTCGTGAACCAGGCCGACGGCCAGGAGCTCGCCCGCTACGACCTCAGCGAGGACGCCTCCACCGAGACCGCCATGATCTTCGGCGAGGTCTATCGCTACCAGGGGGAGTGGAAGTTCCGGGCGGTGGGACAGGGGTACGCGTCCGGACTCCGGGGCATCGCACTCGACTTCGGGGTCGACGTCTCATAACGCGATATGAGCAAAACCCGGGCCCCGGTGGGGTCCGAACGGCGGCCGACTAGACTTCGGGTTCAAAGTCTTCGTAAAGCCGAGTGCGGCGCGCGGGAGCCCCGTACACATAGGATTGGGTAGCCAGTGGTTCTGAAAACCTTCGGCTGGTCGTTCGCGGTCACCGCGCTCGGCCTGGTTGCAGCGGTCCTCTTCGGGGGGTGGACCGCCCTCGGCATCGTGGCGATCCTCTCCGTCCTCGAGATCTCGCTGTCGTTCGACAACGCGGTGGTCAACGCCGGGATCCTGAAGAAGATGAATGCCTTCTGGCAGAAGATCTTCCTCACCGTCGGCATCCTGATCGCCGTGTTCGGTATGCGGCTGGTCTTCCCCGTCGTGATCGTCGCGATCAGTGCCCAGCTCGGGCCGATCGAGGCGGTCGACCTCGCGCTCAGCGACAAGGACCAGTACCAGCAGCTCGTCACTGACGCCCACCCGGCGATCGCCGCCTTCGGTGGCATGTTCCTGCTGATGATCTTCCTGGACTTCATCTTCGAGGACCGGGACATCAAGTGGCTCGGCTGGCTGGAGCGCCCGCTGGCCAAGCTCGGCAAGGTCGACATGCTGTCGGTCTGCATCGCGCTGATCGTCCTGCTGATCTCCGCCCTGACCTTCGCGGCCAACGCCCACCAGCACGGCGGCGCGCACGTCGACAAGGCGGAGACGGTCCTGCTCTCCGGCATCGCGGGTCTGATCACCTACATGATCGTGGGCGGTCTCTCCGGCTACTTCGAGGACAAGCTCGAAGAGGAGGAGGAACGCGAGCACGAGGCGGAGGAAGAGGCCGAGCGCTCCGGCAAGCCGCGCTCCGCGGTCGCCCTGGCCGGCAAGGCCGCCTTCTTCATGTTCCTCTACCTCGAGGTCCTGGACGCGTCCTTCTCCTTCGACGGCGTGATCGGCGCCTTCGCCATCACCAACGACATCGTCCTGATGGCGCTGGGTCTCGGTATCGGCGCGATGTACGTCCGGTCGCTGACCGTGTACCTGGTGCGTCAGGGCACCCTCGACGACTACGTCTACCTGGAGCACGGCGCGCACTACGCGATCGGCGCGCTCGCCATGATCCTGCTGGTCACGATCCAGTACGAGATCAACGAGATCGTCACCGGCCTGGTCGGTGTGGTCCTGATCGGCTGGTCCTTCTGGTCCTCGGTGCGCCGCAACCGTGCGCTGGCGGCCGCGGAGGGAAAAGCGGAGGGCTCGGACGAGAAGACTGAGGTCTCGTCCGGGGTGTGACACCCCCGCGGGTGAGGAACGCTCTGTGCGGGGCGGCCGGGCTCCGGCCGCCCCGCCGGTTTTTCCAGTGAACGCAGGTCTGCGTGGGACGTGGGGGCGGAATGGGCTTCTTGGACGGGCTCTGGCGTGGCCGGTCGGCCGAGTTCGACTCGGGCAGCGCCTCGTCGAACTCGATCGAGCTGACGAAGCGGCACGACCGGGTCTCACTCACGAAGCAGGGCGCGGCGACCGGGCATCTGCGGATCAATCTGACCTGGCGGATGCGGACGTCCGACATCGGGGGGTCACAGCGGGAGAGCCTGCTGCGCCATCCGTTCAAGGCGCTCAAGCCGCCGGAGGTGCTCGGGCACAGCCAGAGCATGGTCAACGTCGACCTCGACCTCGGGGCGCTGTACGAGCTGACCGACGGCACGAAGGGCGTCGTCCAGCCGCTGGGCGGGTTCCTCGGGGACGTCAACTCACCGCCGTATGTGAAGCTCAGCGGCGACGACCGGTTCGGGTCGGCCTCCGGGGAGACGATCTACGTCAACCTTGATCACCGGGAGAACATCAAGCGGTTGCTGGTCTTTGTGTACATCTATGACCAGACGCCGGCGTTCGACCGTACACACGCGATCGTCACGCTGTACCCGAGCAACGGCCCCCGGATCGAGATAGGCCTCGACGAGCGGCATCCGCAGGCCCGGTCCTGCGCGGTGGTGATGATCGAGAACGTGAAGGGGGAGATCTGGGTCCGGCGTGAGGTGAAGTTCGTCTACGGGTTCCAGGCCGAGCTGGATCGGTTGTTCGGGTGGGGACTGCAGTGGGGCCGCGGGTACAAGACCAAGGCGGAGAAGTAGTCACCCAGCAGCTCGGGCGAGCCCCGGAAGGGGCGTCACCGTCCGATGAACTGTGGGCCTTGCGGCGGCAGCTGGAACTCCTGGGGCGATGCCGCTGTCGCCGGCGGCGGGTAGCCGTAACCCGACTGGGCCATGGCCGGCTGGCCGGTCGGCTGAGGATAGCCGTAGGCCGGCTGGGTCGGAGGGGGCTGCTGGGGATAGCCGTAGGACGGCTGGGGCGGGACGACGGCCGTCGGCTGCTCCGGGGGCAGCGGCTGGGAGACCTCGGGCGCCGGTGCCGGGTCCTCCATGGCCTCCGACTCGTCCACCGAGATGCCGAAGTCCGTGGCCAGGCCCCTGAGACCGTCCGAGTAGCCCTCGCCCAGGGCGCGGAACTTCCAGCCCTCGCCACGGCGGTACAGCTCACCGCAGATCAGGGCCGTCTCCGCGCCGGTCTCCGGCTTGATGTCGAAGTACGCCAGCGGATCACCGTCGGCGGCCGCGCCGTCGTACAGCACGATGCGCAGGTCCCGTACGCGGTCGAAGGCGACGCCGTCCGCCGACGCGACCAGCAGAATCTGACCGACGGTGGACTCGACACCGGCGAGATCTGTCTGGATCGTGTCGGTGAGGCCCTCGGCGAGCCGCTTCTTGCCGAGTCGCCAGACCTTCCCGGAGGGGTGTCGGGGCTGGTTGTAGAAGACGAAGTCCTCGTCGGAGCGCACACGACCGTCGGGGCCGAGGAGCAGAGCCGAGGCGTCGACATCCGGAACCCCCTGCCCGGGCGTCCAGCGCAGCACGGCGCGCACCGTGGTGGCTTCGAGTGGGACGTTCGACCCCTTCAACATCGCGTGCGTCATGCGGCAATCCTGCCCTCTCCGTCCTGGTCACGACAACGCGGGGTATGCATGGTGTGCGCGGTCGTGTTTGTCCGCGTTACCAGAAATTCATGCCCGTCGGGAACCCCTGACATGGGTATCTACGTACTATTACCGGCCACCTGTGAACGGGTCACAGGGGCCACAGAGTCACCACGGGGGAGCTCTATGCGTCATTTCGGGCACATCGCCCCTGAGGTGCGGCAACGCCTCTTCCACCAGGAGTCGTGCGAATTCACCGCCGACTCCCCGGCCCGGCTGCTCTCCGCGGCCCTGGGGGCCACGCTCTACAGTCCGGCCACCCGGCCGCAGCTCGCCGACGACATCGTGAAGCAGGCCGGACGCGGCGTGGTCTCGATGGTGCTGTGCCTGGAGGACTCGATCGGCGACGAGGACGTGCCGGAGGGCGAGGAGAACCTCGTCCGGCAGTTCAGCGACCTCGCCGCACGTCCCTCGGCGGATCTGCCGCTGCTCTTCATCCGGGTCCGCACGCCCGAGCAGATCCCCGATCTCGTGGGGCGGCTCGGACCCGCGGTCCGGCTGCTGTCGGGATTCGTGCTGCCGAAGTTCACCGAGGAACGCGGCATGCCCTTCCTGGAGGCCCTCGCGACCGCCGAGGCACACAGCGGACGCCGGCTGTTCGCCATGCCGGTGCTGGAGTCGCCCGAGCTGCTCTACCGGGAGTCACGCGTGGAGACCCTGGAGGGCATCTTCCGCGCCGTCGACAAGTACCGGGACCGGGTGCTCGCGCTGCGCCTGGGCGTGACCGACTTCTGCTCGTCGTACGGGCTACGCCGGGCCCCGGACATGACCGCGTACGACGTCCAGATCGTCGCCTCAGTGATCGCCGACGTGGTGAACATGCTGGGCCGGGCCGACGGCACCGGATTCACGGTGACCGGGCCGGTGTGGGAGTACTTCCGGGTGCAGGAACGTATGTTCAAGCCCCAGCTGCGCCGCAGCCCCTTCCTGGAGGGCCAGGCCGAGGAGCTGCGCGAGGCACTCATCGAGCACTCCATGGACGGCCTGCTGCGCGAGATCACGCTGGACCACGCCAACGGCCTGCTCGGCAAGACCTGCATCCACCCCTCCCATGTGCTGCCCGTGCACGCACTCTCCGTGGTCAGCCACGAGGAGTTCAGTGACGCCAACGACATCCTGAAGCCGGAGCGCTGCGGCGGGGGTGTACTGAGGTCGCAGTACACGAACAAGATGAACGAGGTGAAGCCGCACCGCGCCTGGGCCGAGCGGACCATGCTGCGGGCCGAGGTGTTCGGCGTGGCCAATGAGGACATCGGCTTCGTGGAACTGCTCGCCGCCGGGATTCCCGGCTGAACCGGGCCGACCGGCTTCCAACCAGCCGACCGGCTTCTATAACCAAGGGACGCATGAACAAGGCAGTGAACAACGGGGTCTGGTCCGGGAGCTGGGTCGCCGAGCGGCTCGGGGTCCAGCTCGTGGGCGACGACGAGCTCACGGGGATGCTGGGGCTGGCCCTGCGCCGCAACCCCAAGCGGGCCCATCTCCTGGTCTCCAACGTGCTCGGCAAGCACGTACCGCAGTCACCCTCCGTGGTGTACGGCGCCGGCTTCGCCCTCGGCCGCCGGGTGCGGGAGCTGCTGGGCGCCGACCAGGCCGCCAGGGCGGTCGTCCTCGGTTACGCGGAGACGGCGACCGGTCTCGGCCACTCCGTCGCCGACGGCCTCGGCCTCGCCCCCTATCTGCACTCCACCCGCCGCCCGGTCGCCGGGGTCGCGCGGGCGGGCGGCTTCGAGGAGTCCCACTCGCACGCCACCTCCCATCTGCTGCTCCCGGAGGATCCGGCGCTGCTGGTCGGCGACGGGCCGCTGGTCCTGGTCGACGACGAGTTCTCCACGGGGAACACGGTGCTGAACACCGTCCGGGATCTTCATGAGCGGTATCCGCGGCGGCGGTATGTCGTGGTGGCGCTGGTGGACATGCGGTCCGCGAAGGATGCCGGGCGGCTGGAGGAGTTCGCGCGGGAGATAGGCGCCCGGGTGGACCTGGTGGCGGCCGCTTCGGGGACCGTACGGCTGCCCCAGGGGGTGTTGGAGAAGGGGCAGGCGTTGGTGGCGCGGTACGAGAGCGATAGTGCCGCGATGGGCAATCGGTCGCCTGCGGCCGCTTCGGGGCTGGTCGCGCAGTTCCCCGCGCCCCTGGAGGGCGATGGCGGGACCGCCGGCCTTGAGGCGCGATCAACCCCCACCGGCCCGCACCCCGACGACAACCGCACCCACCCCCACATCACCCGCGTGGACCTGCACTGGCCCCTCGGCCTCCCCGACGGCGGCCGGCACGGCTTTACCCCCGCCCACCGGGCCCGGTTGGAGGGCGCCCTGCCCGCCATGACCGCCCGCCTGGCCGAGGCGCTGCCCAAGAGCGCCCGGCGTGTGCATGTACTCGGCTTCGAAGAGCTCATGTACGCCCCCCTCCGCCTGGCCCGCGAACTGGAGCAGGTCGCCGATGCCGAGGTCCGCTACTCGACCACGACCCGCTCGCCCGTCCTCGCGGTCGACGACCCCGGCTACGCGATACGCACCCGCCTGGTCTTCCCGGCCCACGACGACCCGGCGGACGGCCCCGGCGAGCGCTACGCCTACAACGTCGCGGGCGCCGGCTTCGACGCCGTCATAGCCGTCGTCGACTCGACCGCCGACACCCCCGAACTGCACGCCCCCGACGGACTGCTGGCACAGCTGGCCGCGCACACCCCCCATGTCCTGCTGGCGGTCGTGCCGTCGTACGTCCCCGGGCCCCTGGCCCTTCCCGAAAGGCCCCCGATGCTGCCCGAGCCCCTCCGCGGCCCCGCCTTCTCCTCGTACGCCCCCGAGGAGGTCGGCTGGCTGCTGCAGGACCTCTCGGACGTGACGCTGGAGGCGCCGACCGAGGAGCGCGAGGAGGCCATCCAGAGCGGCGGCGCGCACTACGCTGAGTCGCTGCCGGTGGAGTACCAGCCGAGCGAGCAGTACCAGGAGCTGTTCCACACGGCCCTGGAGGAGTCGGCGGCGCGGCTGGCGCAGGCGGTGGGCGCGGTCACCGAGCTCGTGCTGGCGGAGCGCTCGCCGCGTCCGGTGCTTGTCTCCCTCGCCCGCGCCGGCACCCCCGTGGGCGTTCTCATGCGCCGCTGGGCCCAGTTCCGGCACGACCTCGAACTGCCCCACTACGCCGTCTCGATCGTGCGCGGCCGCGGCATCGACGCCAACGCCCTGCGCTGGCTGGCCCGGCACCACGACCCGAGGGACGTCGTCTTCGTCGACGGCTGGACCGGCAAGGGCGCCATCACCCGCGAACTGACCGCGGCGATACGGGAGTTCGAGGCGTCCGACGGCGTCACCGGCTTCGACCCGGAGATCGCCGTACTGGCCGACCCGGGCTCGTGCGTGCGGACGTACGGCACCCGTGAGGACTACCTCATCCCGTCCGCGTGCCTCAACTCCACGGTGTCCGGCCTGATCTCGCGCACCGTGCTGCGCGCCGACCTGGTCGGCCCGCACGACTACCACGGCGCGAAGTTCTACCGCGAACTCGCCGGCGTCGATGTCTCCGTGGCCTTCCTGGACGCCGTCGCCGCCCGCTTCCCGGAGGTCGTGGACGCCGTCGAAGCGACCGCCAAGGAGCTGCTGTCCGGCGACCGCGAGCCGACCTGGGAGGGCTGGGCGGCCGTCGAGCGCATCAGCGAGGAGTACGGCATCCACGACGTGAACCTCGTCAAGCCGGGCGTCGGTGAGACCACGCGGGTGCTGCTGCGCCGGGTGCCCTGGAAGATCCTGGCGCGGGCGGGGGCCGGCGCCGACCTGGACCATGTACGCCTGCTCGCCGAGCAGAGAGGAGTACCGGTGGAGGAAGTGGCCGAACTGCCGTACACGTGCGTGGGGTTGATCCACCCCAAGTACACGCGAGGCGCGACGGGCGCCGACGGCAAGGCGGTGAACCTCTGATGCCGGTGCTGGTGGCGAGCGACCTCGACCGTACGCTGATCTACTCCGCCGCGGCCCTCGCGCTGACCATGCCGGACGCGCGGGCGCCGAGGCTGCTGTGCGTGGAGGTGCACGAGAGCAAGCCGCTGTCGTACATGACCGAGACGGCGGCCCAGCTGCTGACCGAGCTCGGCGACGCGGCGGTCTTCGTGCCGACCACGACCCGGACCCGCAAGCAGTACCAGCGCATCAACCTGCCGGGCCCCGAGCCGAAGTACGCGATCTGCGCCAACGGCGGCCACATCCTCGTCGACGGCGTCTCCGACCCCGACTGGAGCGCGCGGGTCGCCGCCCGGCTGGCCGAGCGGTGCGCGCCGCTCGCGGAGGTGCAGGACCATCTGATGGCGTCGGCGTCCCCGGCGTGGGTGCGCAAGCACCGGATCGCCGAGGACCTCTTCGCCTACCTCGTGGTCGAGCGCGAGCTGCTGCCCGAGGAGTGGGTGAAGGAGCTCGCGGTGTGGGCGGAGAACCGCGGCTGGACGGTGTCGCTCCAGGGCCGCAAGATCTACGCCGTCCCGAAGCCGCTCACCAAGAGCGCCGCCGTGCACGAGGTCGCCCGTCGCACGGGGGCGGATCTGACACTGGCCGCCGGTGACTCCCTCCTCGACGCCGACCTGCTGCTGGCCGCCGACAGGGGCTGGCGCCCGGGCCACGGCGAGCTCGCGGACGCCGACTGGACGGCTCCGGCGATCAGCGCGCTGCCGGAGCGCGGGGTGCTGGCGGGGGAGCGGATCCTGCGGGAGTTCCTGAAGGAGACGCGGGCGCCTCAGTAGCCGTCAGCCGCAGCAGCCCCCGCCGCAGCACCCACCGCCCCCGCCGCTCACCTTGGGCGCCGCGGGGGCGGCGGCCGTGCCGCCGACGGCCACCGTCGACAGCAGCTTCACCGTGTCCTCATGCCCCGCGGGGCAGCTCGCGGGCGCGGACGACTCCGCCATCGGACGACTCAGTTCGAACGTGTCACCGCAGCTGCGGCACCGGTACTCGTAGCGAGGCATGGTCACAGACTAATCGGCCTGACCGGATACACACCCCTCTGCAACCGTTTGCGATCAACCCTGGCCGGTACCGGTGTGGAGAATTTGAAAAGGTCACTGATATTTTTCGATCGCCGCGAGGAGCCGTAAGGCCGGGGGAACAGGGGGCGCGCTGCCGTTGACCGCGGCGGCCATGCCCCTCCGCGCGGGCACGACCGAATGCGGGGAGGGGCGCAGCCGTGACCAGGGCTGGGCAGGAGCCGGACGAGACCATGCAGTTGAAGGTCCCCGCGCTCCCGCCGGAGGAGACCGTGCAACTACGGACGGTCGGGGCGGGCTTGTCCCGTGACTCGGACGTTTCCGCCGACACGCGCACATTCCGTGCACGGGGGCGTCGCCGCAGGGCCGGGCGCCCCTACGCCATGTCCCGGCTCAGAGCCGTCGCCGCCCCCTGGGCCGCACGCCTCGCGCCTCACCTGCGCCGCCTCAGGCCCCGGTACCCGCGCCCCGGCCGCACCGGCTGGCGCCGCTGGATGCCCTCATGGCGGCAGTGGCTCGGTGTCGCGCTGGCCTTCCTCGGCCTGACCACCGCGGCCCTGACCGTGGCGTACGCCGCCACCGACATCCCCAAGAACCTCAACTCGTACGCGACCCAGCAGGACAACGTCTATTTCTGGTCCGACGGGACGCCCATGGCCCGTACCGGCTGGGTGCGGCGGCAGGACATGCCGCTGAAGGACATACCCGAGGACGTCCGCTGGTCGGTGCTGGCCGCGGAGAACGCGAGCTTCTACAGCGACCCCGGCATCTCGCTCAGCGGCCTCACGCGCGCCGTGTGGCGCACCTTCGGCGAGGGCGACACCCAGGGCGGCTCCACGATCACCCAGCAGTACGTCAAGAACGTCTACCTCAACCAGGACCGCTCGGTGGGCCGCAAGTTCACCGAGGCCATGCTCGCCCTTAAGCTCGACAACCGGATGAGCAAGGACGACATCCTGGAGGGCTACCTCAACACCAGCTGGTTCGGCCGCGGCACCTATGGCATACAGCGCGCCGCCCAGGCCTACTACGGCAAGGACGTCGGCGAGCTGAACGCCGGCGAGGCCGCCGTCCTCGCCTCCCTCCTCAAGGGCGCCGCCCTCTACGACCCCGCGCTGAGCAAGGCCAACCACGCGCGGGCGGTGGAGCGCTGGTCCTGGATCCTGGACCGCATGGTCGACATCGGCAGGCTGTCGCCGGCCGAGCGGGCCAAGTACCGGGAGTTTCCCGAGCCGTTGAAGCAGGCCCGGGGCTACGACACCGGCAAGCAGAGCGACTATCTGGTGGAGCTGGCCGCGCAGTACGCCAAGAAGGCCGCGCACCTGACGGACAAGCAGTTCGACCTCGGCGGATACCAGATCTACACGACCTTCGACCGCAAGCGGGAGACCGCGCTCACCGACGCCGTGACCAAGGCCCGCGAGCAGGCGCGGAAGGACCACCCGGCGACGGCGGCGACCGCGCACTACGGCGCCGCCTCCGTCGCCACCGACGGACGTATCCTCGCCGTCCACGGCGGCCCGGACCACCGTACGCAGGGCTACAACGAGTCCAACGCGACCACCGTCCCCGCCGGTTCGGCGTTCCTGCCCTTCGTCTACGCCTCCGCGCTCCACAACGGCGTCCACAAGACCCGCGACGGCGCCGCGACCGAGGTCACCCCGGAGACCCTGTACGACGGCGATGACGGCGTGCCGGTCATGACGCCCGAGGGGCCCTACTGGGACCGCGGCGGCAAACAGGTCGCCGCCCGTAACGACGGCGGGCAGGACTACGGGCGGATCAGCCTGCACAAGGCGCTCGCCCTGTCGGTGAACACACCGTTCATGCAGCTCGGCATGGACACCGGCCTGGACAAGGTGCGCCGGACCGCCGAGGCGGCCGGCCTGCTCTCCTCCAGCTTCGGCCCGCAGGTGCCGGCGCTGTCCCTGGGCAGCGCCACGCCCAGCGCGATCCGGATGGCGAGCGGGTACGCCACGTTCGCCGCCGGGGGTACGCATGCCGAGCCGTACTCGGTGGCCCGGATCACACGCAACGGCTCCGAGGTGAGGCTGGCGAAGCCCGCCTCCCGCCGTGCGGTGCCGGCGCGGGTGGCCGAGCAGGTCCAGTCCGCGCTGCGGGACGCCTTCACGCTCGCCCACCCGGTCACCGCCGCCCCGGAGGCGCGGGTCGCGGGGAAGGCCGGCACCACCCCGGACGACACCGCGGCCTGGTACGTCGGCACCGCGGCCTCCGTCTCCACGGCCGTCGTGGCCTACCGCATCGATCTCGCCAAGAGCCTCGAACCACTGCCGTTGAAGGGCATCGCAGGCACCCCCGCCGACAGCGTCCCGTACGACATCTTCTCCGGCGCCCTCGGTCTCGGCTGACCCGGCGACCGGCCCCCCAACCCCCCACCCCCCTCGCAGAATGAGCCGCGCATGATGTCACCGTCCGGCCGTCGCCGCCGCCCCCGCGAACCCCGCCGCAATCCGCCCCCGGGGATGCTGACCCTCGCGGCCCTCCTCGTCGTCGCGTCCCTCGTCGGGGGCTATCTGGTCCTGAACCGCACGCACAGCGCCGCCCCCACCGCGTCCTCCGCCGCCCGCGACACCGGCAGGCGGGCCTCCGCCGAGCCGAGCGGTGAACCCGAGTGGGACGGCAGGACGAAGGTGCTCGGCGACGGCTCGACCTCCTACACCGGTCCGCCGAAAGGCCAGTTGAAGCCCGAGCCGCTCAAACCCGACGAGAAGCCGCCCCAGTTCGTGGTCTTCTCCTGGGACGGAGCGCTGCAGGGCGACGACGAACTCTTCTCGCACTACCGCGAGTTGGCGAAGAGGTACGACGCCCATATGACCTTCTTCCTCACCGGCATCTACCTGCTCCCCAAGGACAAGAAGGACCTCTACTCCCCGCCCCAGCACTCCAGGGGTTCGGCGGCGATCAGCTTCGCCACCGACGAGCACATCCGCGGCACGCTGGAGCAGCTCGGCAAGGCGTGGAAGGACGGCAACGAGATCGGTACCCACTTCAACGGCCACTTCTGCGGCGCCAAGGGCGGCGACGACTGGAGCGTGGCGCAGTGGAAGAGCGAGATCGACCAGTTCTACGACTTCGTGGAGCACTGGAAGACCAACACCGGCTACACCGACCTCGCCCCGCTGCCCTTCGACTTCAAGAAGGAGGTCACCGGCGGTCGCGCACCCTGTCTGGAGGGCCAGTCGAACCTGCTGAAGGCCGCCAAGAGCTACGGCTGGCGCTATGACGCCAGCTCCACCGGCGACTTCCAGATATGGCCCACGAAGAAGAACGGCATCTGGGACTTCCCGCTCCAGATGCTCCCCTACGAGGGCGGCGACTTCCAGGGCCTGTCCATGGACTTCAACTTCCTCTACAACCAGTCCGACGGCGAGACCGACGGCGACCCGGCCCGGCACGCCGAGTGGCAGCGGGAGACGCTCGACACCTACATGGCCGGCTTCAACCGGGTCTACTACGGCAGCCGGGCCCCGCTCTTCATCGGCAACCACTTCGAGGAGTGGAACGGCGGCATCTACATGAAGGCCGTCGACCAGGTGATCAAGAACGTGTGCACGAAGAGGGACGTCAAGTGTGTGTCCTTCAGGGAGCTCGCCGACTGGATGGACGTACAGAAACCGGAGACCCTGCGGCGGCTGCGCGGTCTGGACCCGGCACAGTCGCCCGACTGGTCGACCGTGGTGAAGTAGTCGGCTGCTCAACAACCCCCGGGTTCTTCACAGTTGCGGAGATCGTGTAAACATTCCCTGCCCGGGTTCGACCACCTCGGGCGAGGAGAATCCCCGTGAGATCAAGAAAACTGCCCCGTACGCGCGGCCGCGCCACCATAGTCGGGGCGGCCGCCGCCTCGATCGTCGCCGGAGCGGCGCTGCTGCCCACCTGGAGCGCCGGCGCCGCGGTCGTCGACGACCCGACGGTGGACGCCCGCACCAGGGCCACCTTCCAGCGACTGGCGGACGCGGTCTTCACCGACCGCACCCAGGCCCTCGTCGACGGCGAGCGGAGCCGGAAGCCGCTGGCCGACGGCTTCTCCGGCGACGTCCGGCTGTCCTCCCCGGTGGCCCGGGGCGAGGACACCGCCCGGTCCACGCTGGAGGGGCGCAAGGACCTTCTCGCGCGGCTCGGCGAGAGGTACCGCAAGGCCGACACCGCCGTCACCCTGGACGCCACGCGCGTGACGGGCCGTACGGCCAGGGCCGCGGTCACCGAGACCACGACCCTGACCTACGACAAGGTCCGCGGCGACGAGCCGAGGACCACCGGGTTCCAGGCCCGTCACGAACTCACCTTCACCGCCGACCGCCACGGCGACTGGCAGCTGACCGGCATCCGCGACACCGACCAGGGCATCGCGGTGAACACGCTCGCCAAGCCGTCCGTCAGGGCGCCCGCCGTGGACGACACCACGCCGTCGGCCCCGCGCGCCGCGACCACCTACCCCGCACCGGCCAAGCCCAAGAACCTCACCGGCACCGCCCTGGACTACAAGGCCATGGCCGCCTACGCGGAGAAGTACTGGAGGAGCTACAACAAGGACTACCCGGACTTCAACGGACAGGGCGCGGGCGGCGACTGCACCAACTTCGTCAGCCAGTCCCTGAAGGCCGGCGGCTGGAAGCACGTGCCCGGCTATGTGTACGACTACACCAAGTGGTTCGGCAACGCCGAGATCCAGTCGCACTCGTTCGTCGGCGTCAACGAGTGGTCCTGGTTCGCCCAGAACTCCAAGCGGACCACCAGCCTCGCCAACGTCTACCAGATGGACGTCGGTGACGTGCTCCAGATGGACTTCGACAAGGACGGGTCCAAGGACCACACGATGATCGTCACCTACCGCAGCCCGCAGGGCGTGCCGTATCTGACGTACCACTCCTCGAACACCTACCGGCGTTCGCTGGCGAGCGTCATCGCGTCGGACCCGAACGCGGCGTACTACGCCTACCGCACCTGATCACCCCGGGACGGAGGCGGTACGGGACGGAGGCGGTACGGCTCAGTGACCGGCCCCGCGCTCCTCGCGGATCCGGGTGACGACCCCGGCCACCGTCCGCCGTACCGCCTCCGTCTCGGTCAGGAAGTGCCAGTAGTCCGGGTGGCGCCCCTCCAGCGTGCCGATCGCCCGCTCCAGCCGGGCGACGGAGTCGTCCAGCGGGCGCGCATCGCGCGGGTCCGGAGTGTTCCGCCCCGCCATGGCCAGCCGCTGGGCGTCCCGGATCGCGAAGCGGGTCCGGTCGATCTCCTGCTGCGGGTCCTTCTGTACGGCGTTCAGCCGGCGCAGCCGGTCGCCTGCCGCCGACACCGACTCGTCCGTGCCGTTCAGCAGCGCCCGGACCGTCGACAGCAGCGCGGTGGCGTCCGGCCAGCGCTGCTCGTCGCGTGCGGCCTGGGCCTCCTTCAGCTTCAGCTCCGCCTGCCGTACGTTCTCCGCGGCCCCGTCCGGGACGCCCTGGAGGTCCTGCCAGCAGGCCGCCGTGAACCGCCGCCGCAGCTCGCTCAGCACCGGCTCGACCTGCCCGGCACGGGTGGTGAGCGCCTGGGCGCGCGTCCGCAGCGAGACGAGCCGGTGGTCGATCTCGGCCGCCTTCTCCGGCAGCCGCTCGGCCTCCACCCGGACCGACTCCGCCTCCCGCGCGACCCGCTCGGCACGCTCCAGCGTCTGTGGCACGCCATGCTGCCCGGCGCCCTGGTTCAGCTTGGTCAGCTCCGGTCCGAGCGTCGCGAGCCGCGCCGCGAGGTCGTCCGCCTTCAGCCCCGATCCCCGGACGGTGTCCAGGGCGTTGGACGCGGCGAGCAGGCCCTGGCGGGCGCGCTCCACGGCCGGGGCGAGCCGGGCCAGCTGGGTCTCGGCCTTGCCGAGCAGCGGCCCGAGCCCGTCCGTGAAACGGTCCAGCTCGCGCTTGACGTTGTCGAGGTCGTCCTTCGCCTTCGCCAGCTCCGTACGGGCATGGGCGGCGGCCGAGGCCTCCAGGTCGTCGCGGTCGAGGTCATGGGCGTCGACGGCCTGGATGTACTGGTGGGAGACCTCGTCGATACGCCGCCCGAGGGCCTCGAAGTCGGTGATCGCCCGGCGGGCGGCCGGGGAGTCGTCCACCGCCGTGATCGTCTCGATCGAGATCCGCAGATCCCGCTGGGCCGTGTCCAGCTCGTAGAACGCGGCCGCCGCCGCGTCCTTCGCGGCCTGCGCCTCGGCCCGCTGGCTCTCGGCCCGCCCGCCGAACCAGCGCCGGGTGCCGCCGCCGGCGAAGGCGGCGGGCAGCGCGAGGGCGACGACAAGGGGGAGGGCGGCCAGGGCGAGGGCGTCACGGAGGGCCTGGCGCGAGCCGCGCGAGATCCTGGGTGCGGGCTGGGCGGTGCCCCGCGCGGAATGGTTCTGCGCCCGCGGCACTGACGGCGAGTTCGGCTCTGGAGGTGTCGCCGTCACATCCCTCTCCCGTGCTGTCATTCACCCTGCCCGGTGTCATTCTCCCACCGGTTTAGGACGAACACACGGGCCGGTTAGTTCGCGGTTCGGACCGTGACTTTTCCGTCGCCGGTGCGGGCCGAGACCCGGTGGGAGCTGGTGTCGTCCCGGGGCACGGACACATCCACCGAGCCGTCGCCGGTCTCGGTCGTCACGCGGTACGTCGCGCGCGGCAGCTCGATCGTCACCGATCCGTCGCCGCTGCGGGTGTCCACGCGGTCCGGCACGGTGCCCAGTTCGAGCCGCACCGAGCCGTCTCCGGTCTGCGCCTTCACCTGCCGCGAGGAGACGTCCGAGACCCGCACGGACCCGTCCCCGGTCTTCAGGTCCAGCGGACCGCTGGAGTCGGTGACCTGCACGCCCCCGTCCCCGGTGTGAATGCTCAGCGGGTCCCGGAACCCCCGCGCCCGCACGCTGCCGTCCCCGTCCTCCACCTTCACGGTGACTCCGCGCGGCACCTCGATGCGGTGCTTGGTCGAGCAGTCGGCGACCATGCCCGAGCACTTCTCCCGCAGCACCAGCCGGTCGTCCTCCATCGACCAGGTCACCTTCGGATCCGACCCGATCGCGACGGACCCCTGGAACCACCGGGTGACCTCCACCGTGCCCGCCTTGTTCGAGTCGGCGGCGACTATCTCCAGCGCCGAGTCGTCGGAGTCGACGGTCAGGGTCCGGCCCTCGAGCGCGAACGACCGGTGCTCGGGCTCCTTGTCGTCCCCGGCGGAGGCCCCACAGGCGGCGAGACCCGCGACGAGCACCACGACAGCTCCGGCGACGGCGGCGGCGCGGACGGGCACGGTACGACGGGCACGAGCCATGACGATCTCCCCCTGGGGCTTCCCCGGGCCGACCTCTTCGGCCCAGGAGTGCGATGGTGCTTCGACCGTACGGACACCGGCCCCGGCACGGGATCCGGGACGCTCCCGGATCCATGGTGGGGATAACCCCAGGACTTCCCTGACCTCCGACGAAACGGGTTTGCGGGACACGGCCCCTGGCAAGGTAGGCTGTCGACTCGTTCTCGGGTGCGTAGCTCAGGGGTAGAGCGCCTGCCTTACAAGCAGGATGTCGGCGGTTCGAAACCGTCCGCGCCCACGGTGGACAAGCCCCAGCTCAGCTAGGGTTTCGCGGCCCCTCGGAGTGATCTCCGGGGGGCCGTTCTCATGGCCGGAGTCCACATAGAATCCACAACCCCACGTGATCATGGTTTCACCATCACCCGTTCGGGGGACTTGATCATTGCTCAGCGGCATCTACGCCGCCAAGCGGGACGAGGACGGCGCGACTCCCCTCGCGCGCCAGACACAGGCTCGTCGTCACCTGCGGGACTGGGTGGGGAGACCCGGCCTGCGGGCGGCGGCCCCCGCCGACTGGATCGGCGGGGGTCGTTCGTACAAACGTAGACCACCCCACCCCGGCAAGGGGGTGGGGCGGCTCGCTCTGACCGAGTCAGAGCGAAGGATGACGCTTTCCGGCGGACACAGGTACGCCACGCGTCATCCGTGTGCGCTGGGGGATGGCATGCCATGCGGGCATACGCCCCAGCGTGTCCTACATCAGGTGGGCCACACGCCTCGGACCGGCACCCTTACGCAGGGGCCACGCGACGACCACGAAGCGGCCGCCCCCGACGGGGGCGGCCGCGGCTCATCCCGCTGCTGACGCGTCCACGACGCTGCCGACAGAGGGAGCTACATCAGCCGGGCAAGGTCAGTGGGGAGAAACAGGTCCCGGGCCAGGTGTTCTCGCCAAAAGACATCCGGTGATCCGTGCCGCTCGAAGCGCGCGCAGGTCTCGCAGCCGTCAGCGTGGGGCTCAGGAAGGGCTTCGGAGTGTTCCGCTGCCAGGTGCCGGGCAAGGACGATCTCGACGCGCAGGGCTCCGTCGTAGAGCGGGTTATGCGCCGCGCGCACCCACGCCTTGACGAGATCGTCGAGGAGGTCCCCGCACTCCTGGCAGGTCTCCATGAACGACGGTCTCGTGGGCATCCTGTTGAGCGCCGCGACCAACTCACGAATCATGGCCGCTGCTTTCGCTCAGGTTCACGTGGTGGTCGCACAGCGCGATGACCGACCGGGCCAGCCTTCGTACACGCTCGGTCTCCCCATTCAGGCCCGCGGCACCCGGCTCGAACAGCCTCCGCTCCGACCTCCCCGACTCCCCCCATAGCCAACATCGCCGACGCGTCGTCCGCCGGCCCGATCCCGGCAAGCTCCTTGACCGCAGGGATCAGGCGTTCGAGGTAGTCGGTGAGATCGGCGGACCAAATCTTGAGGTTCTCGTGGCGGGGCAGCGTGGGCTGGTCGACAAACCAGCTCGCTGCGGCACGCATCGAGGTGACGCTCGGCGAGGTGTCCGTGGACTCCGTCGCGCTCATTGCGCTGTCCCCTCTCGTCGGAGTGCGTCAGCCAGCCTCAGGGCCACGTCCACGCGGACGCGCCCCAGCTCGATCAGCTGCTCCATCTGCGGGTCGACCCTGAGGGAGGGGAAGACGATCCCGGCCTGATCCAATGACGACCTCAGCGACTCCAGTGCCGCGAACGGGTCGACCTCTTGCACGCTGGCTTTGACCATGAACTGGACGCTACGGAGGCCCCGTTGACAGCCGCCATGCGATGTTCTCGAATGTTCTCACCGGCTCACGAAATGGTCTCGGGTGGTCTCGCAACGCCGTGCGCGGGCGCTGGCAGAGGCCACCGAGCCTGGCGATGCTGTAGGCGACCGATCCGGTACTGACGGGAGACGACCATGGCGCGACGGCTTCGCTTCAACGGCACAGACAGCAAGAACGGCGGATGCCCGGCAGTCCACGAGGACCTCGACAGCGGTGAGATCCTCGTACAGGGGCGGCCGGTCACGGACGCCGAAGACATTGCCCAGCTCCAGCACTTGGGCGCACACGACGCGGTGGTGGCCGTCCCCCGCGAACTGCTCGTCAACCACGGCCCCAAGGAGACGGACCGCGTGCCCAAGCTGATCGGCCTGGACGAGTTCGGCCAGCTCTTCGAGACGTTCGAACACTCGGCGTGGCACCTGGAGACCCGCCGTGGCTACGCCTCCGACCGCGAAGAGCTCGGCTTCAACGAGTTCCTCGCCACCGGCGAAGCCCCGAGTGACCTCGACAGTGACTGGTGCCAGAACATCCGCCGGCAGACGGCGGCCGGGAAGTACGTCGGCCGCGTGCGCGTCGTCGACAACCCGCCGACCGACGGTCAGCGGTTCCTCCTCAGCTACGCCCGCGTCAACGCGGCCACCGGAGAGGACGCCCGTAACCTGTGGCGCGAGGACGCCGAACAGGCGCACCTGCCCGCCGAGGACTTCTGGCTCTTCGACTCGCGACTGGTCGCCATCCTCCGTTTCGACGACCAGGACGTCTTCCACGACGTAGAGATCATCACCGAGCCCGCCGAGGTGCTGCGCTACTGCCAGGTCCGCGACGCGGCCGTGCACGCCTCCATCCCGTACGACGCCTTCGCCGCACAGCTGAAGGGCTGACCCGGCGCCGGTGAGCACGGACTACCAGCAGGCACGCGAGGCCCTGGGCCGACGGCTGAAGGAGCTACGCCTGTCCGCCTCGGGAGGCCGGCTCACCGGCACGCAGCTCGCAGAGCGGCTCGGCTGGCCGCACTCCAAGGTGTACAAGCTGGAGGGCGGCCGGCAGACCGCGATCCCGGAGGACCTCAAGGCGTGGGCGGACGCCGTCGGCCACTCGGACACTGCCGAGGAACTGGTAGCCCGGCTCAAGGGGTTCGAGTCTCACATTCGCTCCTGGCGCCGCCAGCTCCGCGCCGGCCATCGGCCCGTCCAGGACACCTGGAACGTCGCCGTGGACAAGGCCCGAGTCATCCACGCGTGGGAAGAGGCGGTTATCCCGGGCATGCTCCAGACCGCGGACTACGCGCGGCACATGTTCCTGCGGTACGCCGACCTCCAGGGCACGAAACGCGATACGGAAGCAGCCGTCCGCTCGCGGATGGAGCGGCAATCCTGGCTGTATCAGGGCGGTAGACGCTTCCACGCGCTCGTGTGGGAGCCCGCGCTCCACGCCCTCGTGTGCCCGCCGTCGGTGCTCGCGGCTCAACTGGACCGCCTGGCGGGCCACGTGGGGATGGACACCATCGAGCTCGGCGTCATCCCCCTCGGTGCCTCATTGAAGATCCCCACCGCGAACGGATTCTGGATCCTCGACAACAGGCTCGTTATTGCCGAGGACTGGCACGCCGAGCTGTGGCTGGACGACGACGAGACGGTGACCGCGTACCGGCGTGTGTGGGACACCCTCGGCGAGTCTGCGGTGTTCGGGGCGGACGCGCAGAACGTGATCAACCGTGCGCGTAGGACGCTGAATCCGCGCTGAGGCACGACGAAAGGCCCCCTCCCGCCCGAAGGCGAGAGGGGGCAAACCGTTTCAGGGACGAGCAGAGAGATCACACCGGTTGCGGCGCCGGCCACGCCGGTCAGGGCGCCGACCGCCGCCAGGGGCCAGCGGTTCTTCTTCAGGGCCTCCACGTCCGTGCGGAGTTCGTCGAGCTCCTTCCCGGTATCGGCGCGCAGGGCGGCGAGTTGGGCGACGCGAGCGGCGGTCGCCTCGGTCATTGACGTGTCGAAGACGAGCTCCAGCTCGGCGGCGATGACGCTGACGGTGCGCTGGGCGCGGAAGATCTCGCGGGCGATGGCGTTGCGGCCCATGCCGAGTGCGTGGAGCTCGCGCACGCGCCGGTAGTCGTCCTCGTCGACGGGGCGCTTGTCCCGATTGACGGCCACGAGGTCACCTCCGGACATGCGAAGGCCCGGCCACCGGGGAGGGCAGCCGGGCCAGTCAAGAGCGGTTCAGCAGGTCTCGTCGTCCTTGACCGCGTACAGGGTCACGGCCGTGTCCGTGGGGTGCGTGCCGGCCGCGGGCTTCTGGCTGCACACGGTCCAGTTGCGGTCGAAGACCTGCAAGCGGTTCTGGCCGCTGGCGTCCTGGTCGTCGAGGACGTAGAAGCCTGCGGCTTGTGCCGCGTCCTGGGCGGCCTGGAGGTCCTGGCCGACGAGGTTCGGGAGCGTCGCGTTTTCCGGCTCGGCGGCGCCAGCGTCGTCCGCGGGCGCTTCCGTGGGTTCGTCCGTCTCGGCCTCGGTGGCGTCGGTGTCTTGTTTGGTCTGGCTGCTGGTTTCCTCGGCCGCGGTGTCCGGCTTGCTGGAGCTGGTGTCGCTGGTGCCCTCGCAGGCGGTGAGCGTCAGCAGCGTTGCGGCGGCGAAGCCGGCCGCGATGGTGCGGATGCGCATGATGTCCCCCCAGGGTTGCTCGATGAGCTGCAGCAGCATCATGCGCTGCGTGGGGGAGGTGTGAAGGTGGAGTGACGTTCCTGTGACACGAATGGGTGCCAGGTACGACAAAGGCCCGCGCAGTGGCGGGCCTTCGTAGCGTCTGGGTCCGGGCACGCCGGACGTGAGGTCAGGATGCGGCATGATCGCCCGGAACGCAACAACGGTCGTCGTGTGTAGTGGGCGAAGCGGGCGGAACTGTGCACGTCAGCCGATAGGTTGGCGCCTGCCGCGAATACCGAGCGGCCGGCAAATCAGCCATAACGGGAGCTCATCACGTGGACCCAGTCACTGCGGCGGCATCTGCCGGGGCTCGGGCCCTGGTGGGAGTCGCAACGAAGAAGTTGGCTCCAGAGCCCGGCATCAAGCTCGGAAGTCGCAAGGAGCGGCGCGAGGTGTACCGCACCTTTCTCGACTCGGTCTGTGAGGCGCTGCACTTCGCCGACCTGATGCGCGAGGAGGTGCAGATCAGCGGCCTCTTTATCAGCCGCTCCCGAACTCGACAGATCTTGCAGATGACGCACGAGCGCCGCACGAGCTTGGTCCAGGCGTACTTCGAGATGCGGCTGGTCGCATCACCTGAACCGCTTCAGGCAGCCGAGGAAGCCTTGGCGACTACAAGCGAGGCCATCCGGGTGGCTGGTGGCGATTCGGAGGCCTATGCCCAGGCCGTAGTTGTGGCTATGGAGGCACAGCGAGCCTTCACTGACGCTTGCCGACTCGACCTGGGGTACGAGCTGCGCTGGTGGCAGTGGCGTCGGCGCCGGGCACTCAAGCGAGTCCGCCGCCTCAGGGCTGCCCAGTCGGAGGCGCGAGGCCAGGATGCGCCATAGTTGCCCGCAAGGCACTATGAACGCTGCGGTTGCGAGCGTAGCCAGCAGTAGTGCCATTCTGCAGTGGCATGCGGCTCGGCTCCGAACATCCTGAGCAGGTAGATGTGGCCGTCGAGCTCCATCTGCTCCGGCGGCCTCCCGTGTTCGGGAGCCTCGGTGACCACCTCGCGGCCATCTGCCGGGCTGCCTTCCACCCCGAATCGCATGTTTACGTCTGGCCAACGAATGGATCTAGGGTCCGTCTTCAAAGATCACCGAGTGGTGGATCATGGCGGGGTGATACGGCGTCATGAACTCACTGACCAGGAGTGGCAGTTACTCGCTC
>NZ_JBVKCZ010000021.1:0-179088 GCF_055634335.1 Streptomyces sp. NPDC111802
ACAGCAGCAACGGCTCCAGCTTCGGACCCCGACGAGGAACTGACGCACCAGCAGCAGAAGTCACACAACAACTAACGATCAACTACTGGCGCAGGCCACTAGCAGCGCGATGTCGTCGCTCGGCCGGGCCGGCAGCCGGGCCTCCAGTACGGCCTGGCAGGTCTCCTCCGGCGACCGGCCGGCCCCGGCCAGCGCGTCCCGCAGCAGGTCCAGACCCTCGTCGATGTCCCGTTCCCGGTCCTCCACCAGCCCGTCCGTGTACAGCACGAGCCGGCTGTCCTCCGCCAGCTCCAGTTCGGCCGTCTCGAACGGCAGCCCGCCCAGGCCGAGCGGGGGACCGGCGGGCACCTCGGGGAACTCCACGGTGCCGTCCGGCCGGACCACGGCCGGCGGCGGATGACCGGCCCGGGCGACCGTGCACATCCGCGACACCGGGTCGTAGACCGCGTACAGACAGGTCGCGCCGGTCACCGCTGCGCTGTCGGACTCCTCAGCCTCGTCCTGGTCGATGCGGGCGACCAACTCGTCGAGGAGCGCGAGCAGTTCGTCGGGCGGCAGGTCCAGGGCGGAGAAGTTGTGCACGGCCGTACGCAGCCGTCCCATCGTCGCCGCCGCGTGCAGCCCGTGGCCGACGACATCCCCCACCACCAGCGCGACCCGGGCGCCGGACAGCGGCAGCACGTCGAACCAGTCGCCGCCGACCCCGGCCTGCGCCGGCAGGTACCGGTAGGCGATGTCCAGGGCGTTCTGCTCGGGCAGACTGCGCGGCAGCAGGCTGCGCTGGAGCGTCACCGCCATGCTGTGCTCGCGGGTGTACCGGCGGGCGTTGTCGATGGAGACCGCCGCCCGCGCGACCAGCTCCTCCGCCAGCGCCAGCTCGTCGGCGTCGAACGGACCGGACTTCCGGGACCGCCAGAAACTCACCACGCCCAGCACCAGGGACCCCGCCCTGAGCGGCACCGCGATCAGCGAGTGGATGCCGAACTGCACGACCTGCGCCGAGCGCTCCTGGTCCTGGGCACGCCAGCCCGGCGCCTCCTCCAGCCGCGGCTCTACGACGGCCTGCTCGTCCTTGAGCGCGCGGCCCTGCGGCGAGGCGTCGACGAACCGGATCTGCTCGCCCACCGGGTACAGCGGCGCGTCCTTGCGTACCCCGCTGCACGCCGTGCGCCGCAGCCGGGTGCCCGCCTCCGGCTGCCCGCCCCCGAGTACGGCGTCGAACAGGTCGACGGTGGCGTAGTCCGCGAACCGGGGCACCGCCAGCTCCGCCAGTTCCTCGGCGGTACGGGTCACGTCCAGGCTGGTGCCGATGCCCACCCCGGCGTCGTACAGCATGTCGAGACGCTCGCGGGCCTCCTCGGCGCGACCGGACAGGGCGCGCAGCTCGGTCGAGTCGCGCAGCGTGGCGACGCTGCCGGAGGGCCGGCCCCTGAGGTGGGTGGGGCGTTGGTTGACCGCCAGCAGCCGGTCCTTGACCAGGTGCACCTCGTCCGTGGCCATCCGGCCGGAGTCCAGCAGTTCGGCCGTGTCGGGGGCGAGGCCGAGGTCGAGCACGCGGTGCCCCTCCGCGTCCTCGGGCAGGTCGAGCAGGCGGTGCGCCTCGTCGTTGGCGAGCAGCAGCCTGCCCTCGTCGCCGACGATGATCACGCCCTCCCGCACGGCGTGCAGGACGGCGTCATGGTGCTCGTACATCCGGGTCATCTCATCCGGCCCCAGGCCGTGCGTCTGCCGCAGCAGGCGTCGGCTGACCAGCGCGGTGCCGGCCGTGGACAGGGCGAGCGCGACCGCCGCGGCGGTCAGGACGAGGGGCAGTTGGCGGTCGGCCGTGCCGCCCACGGTGGCGGTCGTGATCCCGGCCGACACCAGGCCGACGACCTTTCCGTCGGGATCGTTGATGGGGACGACGGCCTGGACGAGCGGGCCGATGGTGCCGGTGATCTGCTCGGTCACCACCTTGCCCTCCAGCGCGGGCTCCAGGTTCCCGACGAAGTGCTTGCCGATGCGGTCCGGCTTGGGGTGGGTGTAACGGATGCCGTCGGTGTTCATGACGACGATGAAGTCCACATCGGTCGCCTCGCGCGCCGCCTCGGCCCGGGGCTGGAGCAGGGCCGTGGGATCAGGGCTCCGCAGCGCCTCCCGGGTGCCCGGCGCGTTCGCGAACGCCTCGGCCACCGCCACCGAACGGTTGCGCGCCTCCTGAGTGGAGTCGTAGCGCACCTGAAGCACCAGGGCCACCACCGCGGCGACCACCAGCAGCAGCACGATCACCACTTGCAGCAGGAACACCTGCCCGGCGACGCTGCGACCGCCGACCGACGACCGCAACCAGGCGAGCGGGCCCTTGTGCTGGCCCTCCGGATCGCGTGGTACGCCCCGCTCGGGCACGAGGCTGCCGCGGTCGGGCGCACGCCAGGTGCGCGGACCGCTGGGACGACTGGCCGACCGGGCCCCGGATCGACCCGATAGTCGGACCATGTGCCCATGTCTACACTGCCGGGCCCCCGGAGGCGAGAGACGTCACACACCGTGACAGAAGCTGTTTCCTCTCTCACACTTCGATCACCGGCGTGATCGGTGGAATCCGGGCAACTCCCGTATCCCCGACGGGGGTACGCCGATGGTGGGCACCCTCACTTCCCGCGCAGCGGCGTGGCCCGCCGGGTCGCGAGCAGCAGGGCGATGTCATCCGGGCGGTCCGCCATGTGCCGGGCCGTCGCGGTGAGCCGGTCCGCCATGCCGGCCAGCGAGCGGCCGCCAAGGCGAGCGCCGGGGGCACCGGCCTTGGCCAGCGCCACCCGCAGCGCGCTGATGCCCTCGTCGATGTCGACGCCGGGCCGTTCGACCAGCCCGTCCGTATACAGCGCCAGCACGGCACCGGGCTCCATCCGCAGCTCCTCCACCGGATACCGGGCCTGCGGATCCACGCCGAGCACGACCCCGCCCGGCAGGTCCAGGAGTTGCGTACGGCCGTCGCGGCGGCGCAGCAGCGGACGCGGGTGCCCGGCGACGGCCGCCTGGGCGAGACCGGTCGCGGGGTCCAGCCGGATGTAGCAGCAGCTCGCGAACAGGCCCGTGTCGAGGTCGATGAGCAGATGGTTGGTACCGCTCATGACCTCGTCGGGCGGCCGGTCGCCGAGCGCGAAGGCCCTCACGGCGCTGCGGATCTGACCCATGGTCGCCGCCGCCTGCACACCGTGCCCCTGCACATCGCCGATGACCAGGGCCAGCCCGTCGCCGGCGGGCACGACGTCGTACCAGTCGCCGCCCACCTCCATGCCCTGGGTGCCCGGCAGATAGCGCCCGGCGGTCTCCAGCAGCGGGTGCTGGGACAGCCGCCGGGGGAGCAGCGCCTGCTGGAGCCCGCGGGCCAACGCGGCCTCGCTCTCGTAGCGCTGCGCCTTCTCCAGGGCGTGCGCGATCAACCCGGCCATGGCGGTGAGCACCGCGCGTTCCTCGGAGCTGAAGCTGCGCGGCCCGTCGAAACCGAGGATGCAGGAGCCCACGGGGCGCCCGGAGGCGATCAGCGGCAGGAAGGCGCGGGCGCCCTCCGTGGCGTCCAGCGCGATACCCGGATAGGCGTCGGCGAGCTGCTGCATCGAGTCGAAGAACAGCGGGCGTCCGGTGGTCAGCGTCTCCACCCCCGGCAGGCCCTCGTCCAGCCCCACACCTTCGAACGGGGCGAGGAACCCTTTGGGGAAGCCCGTCTCCCAGGCCAGATGGAGATGCCGCTCCTGGAGCAGGTAGATGGCCAGCCGGCGGCCGCCGAACACGGGCAGCAGCTCCCGCATCACGACGGCGGACACCTGACGCGGGGTGACCGCCTCGGTGAGCGCGATGGCCAGGACGATGGGCCGGTACAGCGGAGCGAGCGACGTCGCGCCGGCCGGCTCCGGTGTGACCTGCGTGTCGGGAAGGTCCGACGGATGGTCCGCCACGCCGTGCCCCGGGCGGATGGTGCAGGTCAGCAGGTCGGGGCCGGGATACAGGGACAGCGCGAGCCAGTCGCCCCCGAACGGGCTGGCGGCGGGATCATGCTCCTGGGCCGACGGTCTGCGGACGTGGAAGTGCACCGGCTCCGGCGACAGCAGAGCCACCCGCAGATGGTCCTCGACGGCGGGCTGGTTCAGCCACGGCACGGTCTCCCACAGGATCCGGCCGAGCAGTTCGGTACGTGAGCGGCGCAGCAGCTGTGCCGCGTGCGGATTGGCGTAGACGACCGCTCCCAGCCGGTCCAGGCAGAAGATGCCGTCCGGCAGCAGATCGGCTGCCACCTCGGCCACCGCGCTCTCCCCCGGATCCAGGACGACACCTCGCACGGGCGCCATGCCGAAGGGGGCCGCGTCGTCGTAGGGCCCCCAGATCTCGACCAGCCGCAGTGCGCCGTTGGGCGCACGTACGTACAGCGGCAGGGCCGGCGGCCGGCCACCGGCCGCCTCCCGCAGGGCCGCGAGAATCCGCTCCGTGTCCCTCGGGGCGACGGCCTCCGCGAACGCCTGCACGCTGGCGTGGGCCTCGCCGGGGACCGTACCGAGCACGACGTTCAGCCGCTCCTCGGCGCTCACCGAACCCGTCACCGGGTCCCAGGCGAACCGGCCGAGATATCCGGAAGGCCGACGCCGGGCCGGCGGCCGGACGCACAGGGGCCCGTCGTCCCAGGAAACCGCGGGCCCGTCCCCCTTCTCCAGGCCCCGCAGCGCCGAGCCCAGCTCCTTCGCCACCTGCGCCATGCGCTCGCGCACCGGCAGCAGCTCCGTGGCGTCCGGCGCCGAGGGCCGCAGCACCGTCAGCACCCCGAAGACGGACGACCCGCTCGTGACAGGGACGTGCACGGATCCGAACTGGAACGGCAGACCGGCGGCGAACTGCGGATAGCGGCGCATCGTCTCCGTAGCGTTCGGCAGCACCACCTCAACCCCGAGCCGATAGGCGTCCGCGACGGGGAACGGGCGGTCCACATGCAGCCGCCACCACGGCCGGAACAACGGCCCCGGCACCCCCTCCAGCACCGCCAGACGGAGCAGTCCGGGCGTGCTTGAGCGCAGATAGACCCCTCCCGCGTGGCCGGCCGCCGCGCTGATCGCCTCGGCCGAGGCATCGATCAGCAGCGCCGCCAGCCCGCCGGGCGTCCGCTCTGCGCCTTCGGCGCTCACCGTCATCGGCCCTACCTCGTCAGTACGCCGTCACGCCCGCGACACAGCAAGAATGCGCCACGACGCACCCCGCCCGCACCTGGGCGGCGCGAATCAGGTGCCGTCGATCATGGGGACGGGGGATCGGGGGGATCGGAGGGGCATCGCTTGCCGGCGTCACGGCCGTCCCGGAAACGCGTTCCCGACATCCGACAGCGAAACGGCACCACAGCGGATGGCAGGGCGGATGCTGGCAGAAGGACTCGGTCACGATCCGGTGGGCACGCCACAGGCAGGAGAGCAGACGCCATGGAGTACTACGACCTCGGCACCCACACCCGCACCGTCACCACGTCCTCCGCCCACGCCCAGCTCTGGTTCGACCGCGGGCTGGCCTGGACGTACGCCTTCCACCACGAGGAGGCCGTCGTCTGCTTCGAGACCGCGGCCGAGGCCGACCCCGACTGCGCCATGGCCCACTGGGGCATCGCCTACGCGCTCGGCCCGAACTACAACAAGCCCTGGGAGTTCTTCGACGACCAGGACCTCGTGCGCACCGTGGACCGCACTCACGCCGCCGTGGAGCTGGCCCATGAGAAGGCGGCGACCGGCACCCCCGTCGAACGGGCCCTGATCGGCGCACTGCGTGCCCGCTATCCGCAGGCCAAGGCGGTGGAGGACTGCTCGGTCTGGAACGTCTCCTACGCCGACAGCATGCGCCTGGTCTACGATCTCGCCCCCGACGACCCGGACATCGCCACCCTGTACGCCGACGCGCTGATGAACCTCACCCCCTGGCAGCTGTGGGACCTCAGGAGCGGTGAACCGGCCGAAGGCGCACGCACCCTGGAGGCCAAGGACGTCCTCGACCGGGCCCTCGCCACCGACGCCGGACGCGACCACCCGGGGCTGGTCCACCTGTACATCCACCTGATGGAGATGTCCCCGGCCCCGGAGCTGGCCCTGCCCGTCGCGGACCGGCTGCGCGGACTCGTACCGGACGCCGGGCACCTCCTCCACATGCCCTCCCACCTGGAGGTACTCTGCGGCGACTACCGGCGGGTCGTCTCGGACAACACGGCGGCCATCGAGGCCGACGAGAAGTACCACGCCCGAGCCGGGGCGATGAACTTCTACACCCTGTACCGCTCGCACAACTACCACTTCAAGATCTACGGTGCGATGTTCCTCGGCCAGTCCGTGGTGGCCCTCCGGACCGCGGCACAGCTCGAGGCGTCCATCCCCGAGGACCTCCTGCGCGTGCCGAGCCCGCCCATGGCCGACTGGCTCGAGGCCTTCCTCGCCATGCGCGTCCACGCCCTGATCCGCTTCGGCCGCTGGGACGACATCCTCGACCGGCCGCTGCCCACCGACCCCGAGCTGTACGCCATGACGACCGCGATGCTCCACTACGCCCGCGGCGTCGCCCTGTCCGCCACCCACCGCATCCCGGAGGCGGAAGCGGAACGCCTGCTCTTTCATGCGGCGGTCGCCCGGGTCCCCGAGACCCGCATGCTGTTCAACAACACCTGCGCCGACATCCTGGCGATCGCCTCGGCGATGCTCGACGGTGAACTGGAATACCGCAAGGGCAACTACGACGCGGCCTTCACCGCGCTGCGCCGCTCCATCGACCTGGACGACAACCTCCCCTACGACGAACCGTGGGGCTGGATGCAGCCCACCAGGCATGCCTACGGCGCCCTCCTCCTCGAACAGGGCCGCATCGAGGAGGCCGAGGCGGTCTACCGGGCCGACCTGGGCCTCGACGGCTCCCTCCCGCGCGCTCTGCAGCATCCCGGCAACGTCTGGTCCCTGCACGGCCTGCACGAGTGCCTGCTGCGTCTGGGCCGGACCGGGGAGGCGCAGATGGTGGCCCAGCAACTGCACCTCGCCGCCGCGCTGGCGGACGTACCGATCGAGGCCTCCTGCTTCTGCCGGATCGGCACGAGCACCCCTGGCACAGCCGAGGACGACTGCTGCGCCGAACGCCGATGAGGGCGTCGCACCCTGCGGGTGAAGGGCGCACGACCATCCGGATGCCGGACGCGTGGCGTGCGTCCGGCCCTCGGCGTGCGTGGTGTGCCCTGAGACGTCAGGACAGCTCCCCGCGAAGGAGACACACGGCATGCTCGGACAATCGCAGGCGTTCAGCGGCTTCTCGGTCGACGACCTCGGCGAGGCCCGCCGCTTCTACGGCGAGACACTCGGCCTGGAGGTGGAGGAGACCGGGGAGGGGGACATGCGCGTGCTGATCCTCAAGCTCGGCAGCGGCGCACAGGTCTTCGTCTACCCCAAGCAGTCGCACACCCCCGCCACGTTCACGATCCTCAACTTCCCCGTGGACGACATCACGGCCGCCGTCGCCGAACTGGAGCGGCGCGGTGTGTCCTTGGAGCGCTATCCCGGATTCGACCACGACGAGCAGGGCGTTGTCCGGGTCGGCGAGGGCGGCCCGGCGGCCATCGCGTGGTTCACGGACCCGGCCGGGAACGTCCTCTCCGTGCTCCAGGAGCACTGACCGAAGGCGTTCTCCTCCCCACGGCGGTGGCGCCGGGCCCGCGGTCGGCCCGGCCCGCCGCGGTCGCCGGGCAGGTCACCGGCCCCGGTGTGAGCCTGCTGACGACTCCCTCACCGAGACCACCCTGCACGCCGCCGTCCTCGACGCCATGGGCCACAACCTGGCCTCGGGACTGACCACCGCGGTGTCGCTGGCCGTTCTGCACCGGCGTCCTCGCCCAACTGGACCTGGTGAGCGGCCTGTTGCGCTGGACCAACTGCGGACATCCCGCGCCGCTGCTCATCCGGGATCAGTGGCTGCTCGTCGACGCCATGGAGCGGGACGCCGATCCGCCGATGGGTCACCGAGTCACGGACCCGGGATGGGGGGATGTTCGGCCTTGAGCACTTCACCGACTACATCATGCGGGCCACCGCCGCGGGCGAGCTGGCTCCGGAGACCCTGCGGCGGCTGATCCACTCGACACCCGGTGACACACCTGGCTCACCGAACGACAGGGGCTGTTCAGGGTCGGGCTGGCCCCTCGCCCCCTACGACGTCCGATCCGTCGGCTCTGCTCCGGGTCCTGGTCGGGCTCGGGCGAGCCCGGGGCAGCGGAACGCTCTTCGCCGCCCGGGGCCGGGCCGTTCCCGGTCAGGGCAACTCCGCCCGTGCGGGGCTGTCGTCGAGGAAACCCCCCGACTGGTGCTGCCACAGCTTCGCGTAGGCGCCGTCCGAGGCGAGCAGTTCGTCGTGGGTGCCCTGCTCGACGATTTGACCGCGGTCGAGAACGACGAGTCGGTCCATGGTGGCGACCGTGCTCAGCCGATGCGCCACCACGAGCGCGGTCCTGCCCTCCATGAGCCGCCACAGCGCCTCCTGGACGAGGATCTCGCTCTCCGAGTCCAGGGCGCTGGTCGCCTCGTCGAGCAGCAGGATCGGTGCGTCGCGCAGGATCGCGCGGGCGAGGGCGACTCGCTGGCGCTGACCGCCGGACAGCTTGATCCCGCGCTCGCCCACCATGGTGTCGAAGCCGTCCGGCAGCGCGTCGGCGAACTCCGTGACATGCGCCGCCTCGGCCGCGCGGCGGATCTCGGCGTCGTCGGCGCCCGGCCGGGCGAAGGCGATGTTCTCCCGCAGGGTGCGGTGGAACATCGCCGGATCCTGCGGTACGTAGGCGATCAGACCCCGCAGGTCGGCCTGGCGCAGTTGGCTGATGTCCTGACCGCCGATCAGGATCCGGCCGCCGTCGATGTCGGTCATCCGTAACAGCAGCCGGGTGAGGGTGGTCTTGCCACCCCCGGACCGGCCCACGAGGCCGATCTTCGTCCCGGCGGACACATCCAGCTCGAGGCCCTCGAACAGCGGCCGACCTCCGGCGTGGCTGAAATTCACCTTCTCGAAGCGGACGTCGGCGGGCGCCGGCAGCAGCGGCTCCGGCGACGGCGGGTCCAGCACGGTCGGCGGTGTCAGCAGCAGTTCGGTGAACTGCGCGGCCTCCGTCATCGAGCTCTCCAGCCGACGGTAGATCTGGTTGAACTCGAACATGATCCGCGTCGCGTTGGTGTAGTAGGTGAACGCGACCACGATCGCCTCCACCCCGTGCCCGCCGCCACCGAGCGTCACCGCGAGCAGCAGGCCCAGCGCGCTGGTCAGCACCGACATCGGAGCGACCAGTGTGTCGATGCGCAGATTGCCGTAGTCCCACGACCGCAGCATGAGCCGACGCGACTCCGCGACCCGGGAGCGGTGCTCGGCGGCCTCGCCCTCCTCGGCGGCGAACGCCCGCACCGTGTCCATGTTCATCAGACTGTCGGCGACATGTCCCGACATCCTCGCGATCGCCTCCTCACGCTGGTCGACCAGCGCCTGCCGGCGCCGGATGAGGGGAACCACGCACAGCGCGGTGACCGCGACCATCGTCAGGAGCCCGACGACCAGCAGTGGGTCGTAGCGCCACAACACCACCGCCCCGAACGCCAGCGGCACGAAGCTGCCGACGATCTGGAAGGTCAGTGTGTCGACGAAGTCCTCGTAGCGGGAGGCGAAGCTCAGGACGCGCTTGGTCAGCGATCCGGCGAAGTTGTCGTGGAAGAACGCGGCGTCCTTCGCGAACAGTTCGTCCATCCCGATCACGTACAGATGCTCGACGCCAAGGGCGTCCAGGCGGTTCAGACAGTGCAGTGCGATGCGCCACAGCGTCTCCGCGAGCAGGAGGACAGCGACGAAGCCCAGGATGTAGGGCAGCGTCGAGGCGACGGTGACGTCCTTGTCGCCGGCGATGGCGCCGACGAGCTTGGCGACGATCAGCGGCGCGATGTAGTTGATTCCGATGTTGCCGAACGCCGACAGCAGCATGGTGGGTACCGTCAGCCACCGCAGCCGGGCCAACTCCCGTCCGTAGTAACGAAGTGCGAGAAGCACAGAGCGTTTGCCCGGCAGAACCCTGCGAGGCTCAGGCGTTCCCATCCCACCCCCTGTGATGTGGTGCGGCAGCCCGCTGCGCGCTACCGCGGGCAGGGGGCATCGCCGCAAGTGACTACGTTGAGTGTCGATATGAATACGCAGTGTCCCGCGACAGTGGCTGCGGAGTCCACGCGTTTTCCGACCGGGGGGCGGCGTACGGGGGAGGTGCGGGGCGGTGGGGGCGCGACTTTTGACTACCGCGAGTAACGTGGTCAACTTTCTCCAGGGTTACCGAGCAGTCACTTCGGTGCCCGCTTCTCCCCTTTTCGGCACCTTTCCACCGTCACCTCGGAGGACCCTTCATGTCGACTCAAGGCGATGCCCTGGAGCAGGCACGCACCGACTACGAGCACCACATGCGGACCTGTCGGCAGTGCCATGCCGACACCGTCCCGTGCGCGGTCGCCAAGCACCTGCTGCGCCTGTACAACAACGCCCGAAGAAGCAGCGCCCAGCGGGACGCCGGGGGTCGCTGACAGGGGTTGCGGCCCGCCTCAGCCGAGGGTCGTCTCCCAGGTGTCCACGGCGTAGTGGACGGCCATCCCGTGCCGGGCGTACAGCGCGGGAGCACCGGTGGAGTTGGCGGTGTCCACGCCGAGTCCCACCGTGTCGCGTCCGCGCGCGGCGAACGCGCCGAACGCGTGCCGCAGCAGCAGTCCGCCGAGCCCGGAGCCACGGGCCTCGCGCAGGACGCCGATGCTGCGGATCCAGCCCATGGCCTCACGGTCGTCGCGTGAGATGAGGAACCCTGCGTCCCCCAGATCGTCAGTGCCGACGATCCACACCAGGGACCAGTCGAGGACGTCCGCGTCGACGTCATGCAGCCACTGGTCGTAGGTACGCGGCTGGAAGTCGAAGTGCTCGGCGAAGCTCGACTGGTACAGCGCGTGAACCCGCGCGCGGTCGGCCTCGTCGGCGCACGGGTGCAGCCGTACGCCGGCCGGAAGCTCCGGCAGGTGGTCCGCCGCGGCGTCCAGCGGGCGCTGAAGCACGTGATAACGCCGTACGACGTGCCAGCCCCGCTTCTCGATCAGTGCCGTGTCGAGCGTGGGCTCGGTGTTGAGATGCAGATGGACCACTGCCCTGGCCGCACCGTTCGCGCGGGCCTTCTCCAGGGAACGGGTCTCCAGCGCATCGAAGATGAGCTCCCCGGCCCGCTGATGGTCGGGGAGCACATAGTGGTCGACGTCGACGCGCTCGCCTCCGGACTCGTCCCACAGCAGGCCGTACGCCACCAGCCGGTCGCCGTCGAAGACCAGCCACGAGTCGCGGTCCAGAGCGATGTCGGGCCGCTTCAGATCGGCCTCGACGGTGTGCAGATCGGTCTCGGGTCGGCCTATCTCGATCCGGTCGATGTCATTGAGCAGTCCGGTGACGGCGGGCGCGTCGGCGAGGCGGGCCGGACGAAGGGCGTAGGGCATGGGCTCAGGGTCCGGGGGAGGTGAGGACGGCCGCAACGGATTTTCCGCGGCCGCCCACCCTCCCGCGGACGTCGGCCGTCAGCAGTCGGGCACTCCGGCGATCTTCTCGCCGCCCCGGATGTAGAGGTTGCTCACCCAGGCGATGTCACTGCCGGCGAACTCCTGCACCGCGGTCCACCAGCTGTTCCCGCCGACGGCCGGGTCATGGACGTACTGCCCCTGCGTCTGGCACACCGCGTCCAGCCAGTACTGCGAACGCACCGCGAGCCGCGGCGAGTCGCTCGTCGGCTGGCTGCGCAGATTGACGTCGGTCGCCCAGATGTAGACGTCGGTCAGACTCGGGTCGCCGCTGTTGGCCGCCGCGACGGCGGGTCCTGCGGGCGCGGGCGCGGCCTCGGCCGTGGCGGCGAGGGTGCCGACGGAGAGCGCGGCCACCGCCAGAACGGTGGCGCAACGACGCAGCGCTGTTTTCATGTGTGTCCCCCTGATGGAAAGAAAGTGCGCGGCTGAAGTCAGTGGTGGTTGCGGTCAGCAGGTCGCGGAGGCGGGCAGGTCGCCGTACTCGTTGCCCTTGAGGTAGACGGCGCTCACGTAGCCCTCGACGAGCTTGACCCACACGTTGTTGGTGTAGCCGTGGTCGCTGATGGTCTCGCCGCGCACCCAGCAGTACGCGCCACGCGGCTGGCCCGCCGTGACACTGCCGACCTTGTCGTACGAACGAGCCGGGCCGGAGCGGACGTTGACCGTCTCGTACGGCACGACGACGTACGGCGCGGCCATGATGCGGGCGCCGCCCTGGTCCGCGTCGGAGGCCGCGACCGCGGTGGCGGCCGTGAGCGGCCCCAGCAGAGCGAGCGCCCCGACGCCGACGAGCGCGGCCCGGGCGAAGGTACGAGTGGGCATGGTGGATTCCCCCTGTTTTTCCGACAGGTCACTTGCACGGCACCTGGCCGACGTTCGGAACCCTAGGCAAACGGGCGGTCGAAGGGACCCTGATATTTGTCAGGTACCGCTCGCCCGGCGCGGCTCGTACGGTCCTGACGACGAGCGGTGCCCGACCGGACGACGGCCGGCGGCACCGCCAGGACCAGGACTCCACCACCTCATGAAAGAGGAATCGCATGCGCCGCCGATCGCTCCGGACCCTGCTGGCCGCCTCGGGCGCCGCCGCGCTGCTGGCGCTCACGCCGCTCACCGCCGAGGCCGAGTCGTTCTCGGGCGGCAACTACGGCGCCTACGGCTTCGAGGGCCAGTACCCGACCGTCGGCGGCTGTGCCGGCAGCTTCCGGCAGGTCGGGCCGACCATGACCGCCGAAGGCATGGCGCTGAAGTACTTCTACTCCGACCGGTGCGGCTCGTTCGCCCGCATCGAGAACTCCCGCGCCAACTGCGCCGCCGTGCTGGAGCGCTCGAACTCCGGGGCCGGACGCGCTGACGGCTGGGTCTCGGAGACCGTCGACCCGGGCATCGACTACGCCTACACGAAGATCGGCAACAACCTCAGCGGCCGTGTCTCGCGCGCCCTGCTGACATGTGACGGTCACATCCTGACGAACACGAACTGGTACTGAGCGCCGGACCGCTCCACCCCTGGGCCGGTGGCGGGGCGGGCAACCAAGAGGGCCGTGGGCTCGTCCTTTGGATCATGTACACCGCCAGCATCACCGGCCCCTTGGCTGCCGCGTTGCGTCAGTTGTTCGACTTCGCGTGGCTACAGACCCGGTCCTGCGCCTTCGCCATCGCCCTGATGTCCGGCGTGGCGGCGTCCACCCTGCTGCCCGGCCTCCCCGTCGCGCGCTACGACCTGCTCGTCGTCTACGGCGTGCTGCTGACGCTGCTGTTCTGGCTGCGCGGCTGGGAGAACGGGCGGGACATCGGCGTCATAGCCGTCTGTCACGTCATCGGCCTGGCCTTCGAACTGGTGAAGGTGTCCCTCGGCTCATGGAGCTATCCCGAGCCGGCCGTACTGAAGTTCGCGGGCGTCCCGCTGTACGGGGGCTTCCTGTACGCCGCTGTCGGCAGCTATGTCTGCCGAGCCTGGCACCTGTTCGACCTGGAGCCGGTCCGCTACCGGCCGCGCTCGACGGCCGTGGTCGCCGCGGCGATCTACATCAACTTCTTCAGCCATCACTGGCTCCCCGACGCCCGCTGGGTCCTGGCCGCCCTGCTCCTCGCCGTCACGGCCGGCAGCTCGGTGCGCTTCACGGTGCGCGGCGTACGCCGAAGCATGCCCCTGGCGCTGTCGTTCGTCCTGATCGGCTTCTTCCTCTGGGTCGCGGAGAACCTCGCCACCTACGTGGGCGCCTGGCGCTACCCGTACCAACTCGACGGCTGGCAGCCCGTGGGAGTGGAGAAGTTCGGCGCCTGGTCCCTGCTGATCAGCGTCACCTTCGTGCTGGCGGCCGTCGCCCGGTCGCGTCGTACCGGGACCGGGTGAGGGCGGGGGACGAGCCCCCGCCGCCCATCGCTACTCGCTCTTCGGCCCCGCCTGCTGCACGACCTCGAACGACCACAGGGTGGACCCGCTGGCCGCCGGCTTGGGACGCTCGCCGCCCTCGCCACCGCCCTGGTGGGCCGTCTTCATGGGACCCTCCATCCAGGCCTGGAAGGACTCCTCGTCGCGCCACCGCGTGTACACGAGGTAGGTGTCGGTGCCCTCGACCGGCCGGAGGAGTTCGAACCACTCGAACCCGTCGGAGCCCTCCACGGCGTGCGCACGCGAGGCGAAGCGCTTCTCCAGCGTCTCGCGCTGCTCGGCCGGCACGGTCAGTACATTGATCTTGACTACGCTCATGGTGCTCATCCTGCCGCACGGCCGCCGGCACACGCGCGGCGGCTCGTGCGAGGAGCGGTCCGGTGCCGGTCACCGCCCGGACCGCCCTCACAGCTGTGGGTCAGGCCGTGTGCAGGGTCAACTCGTAGCGGCCGAGGATCTCGTTGACGGGCTGGAACCAGGTCTCCCCGCCGCCGGAGCAGTTGCCCCAGCCGCCCGAGGTGACGCCCTGCGCCTGTTCACCGCTGATGAAGGAGCCCCCCGAGTCGCCGGGCTCGGCGCACACGCTGGTCTTCGTCATCTGGTGCACCGCGCCCTGGCTGTAGTTGACCGTCTCGTTCTTGGCCAGCACGGTGCCGCAGTGCCAGTGCGTCGTGGAGCCGGACCGGCAGACGGAGGCACCGACGGGGGCCTCGGCCGAGCCGCGCACGAGGCGGTCGGGGACCGTGCCCCAGCCGAGGACGACCGGCACCGTCCACCAGCCGCTGCCGACGCTCACCCACGCGTAGTCGTTGTCCGGGAACGAGGAGCCCTGGAACGTTCCGATGTAACTGCCGTCCCAGCCCCGGACGCCGGCCCCCGGCTGACCGCAGTGCCCGGCCGTGATGAATCCGCCGTGCACCGAGAAGCCTATGGAGCAGCGGACGTTGCCCGTGTAGTACGGGTCGCCGCCGACCGTGCCCGCCGCGAAGGTGCGTGGGGCCGCGCCGACCGTCTCGACGGTGACGGGTCCCGCCGCTCGGGCCCGGGAGACGAACTGGCGGACATCGTTGTCAGCCCGCTTGGCGCGGACGACGTTCACGACGACGGTGTTGGCCATCGGATCGACGTGCCAACTGCTCACGCCCGACGGTGCGGCAAGGCGGTCGATGCGTGCCTTGGCCGCGTCGAGCTCCCGCGCGCTGTGCGCCACGGTGCGCACGCTCGCTCCGGTGGCGCGGACCTTCCCCACGGTCGCGGGCGGCGTGTCCGATGTGACGGCCACGGTGAGCCGCTCGCTCTCCGCGTCGAACCAGGAGCCGCCGTAGGAGGAACCGGCCGCCTCGCGTGCCTTCGGTGTGAGGTTCATGGCGGTGCGTTCCGCCGCCAGCCGGGCCTCGGCCCGCTCCTTCGACAGGCCGAGGTCGCGCTGCATCGCCTGGAGCAGACCGGCGGAGGTGGGTTCGGCCGCCGTGGGGGAGTCGTCCGCCGAGGCCCGTCCGGTGCCGCCCGCGGTCCAGCCGCCGAGGGCGAGGAGTGCGGCGAGGCCGGTGTACATGAGTCTGGTGCGTCTCAAGGGAGTTGCCCTTCGTCGTTCCAGCAAGGTGGGGTGGAACAACCGCAATCTGAGAGCGCTCTCATTCAGGGTCGGGCAGAGCATAGCCATGACGGCGTGTCAGGTCCATACCAAAGCGATGAAATGGCCGCACTCCGGGTGCCGGTGCCGTGCCGGTGTTGGTGCCTCGCCGGTGCCCGGAGTGCTCGAAGGGCCGCTCCGTCCGTGCTCAGCCGAGGTTGCCGGTCCTGGCCGTCTGCCACAGGTCGACGCCGCCGTCGGTGGCGTACTTGTCGATGTCGGCGAGTTCCTCGTCGGTGAAGTCGAGGTTCTCCAGCGCGGCCACGTTCTGCTCCAGCTGTTCGGTGCGCGAGGCGCCGATGACCAGCGACGTCACGCGCGGGTCGCGCAGGGCCCAGGCCAGCGCCAGCTGGGCGAGGGTCTGCCCGCGCCGGGCCGCGATGTCGTTGAGCGCGCGCAGCCTGCGCAGCATGTCGTCCGACAGCCACGTCTCGTCGAACGACTTGCCCTGCGTGGCGCGCGAGCCTTCGGGCACGCCGTCCAGATAGCGCCCGGTCAGCAGGCCCTGGGCGAGCGCGGTGAAGCCGATCACTCCGAAGCCCTCCTGCTCGGCCGCGTCGAGCAGGCCCTCGGTCTCGATCCAGCGGTTGAGCATGCTGTACGACGGCTGGTGGATCAGCAGCGGAGTGCCCAGCTCCCGCAGGATCGCGGCCGCCTGCCGGGAGCGCTCGGCGTCGTACGAGGAGATACCGACGTACAGCGCCTTGCCCTGACGGACGGCGGTGTCGAGCGCGCCCATCGTCTCCTCCAGCGGGGTACTGGCGTCGAGCCGGTGGGAGTAGAAGATGTCCACGTACTCCAGCCCCGTCCGCCGCAGCGACTGGTCGAGCGAGGCCAGCACGTACTTGCGGGAGCCGCCGCCCTGACCGTAGGGGCCGGGCCACATGTCCCAGCCGGCCTTGGTGGAGACCACCAGCTCGTCCCGGTAGGGCGCGAGGTCCTGCTTCATCAGACGGCCGAAGTTGATCTCCGCCGAACCGTAGGGCGGGCCGTAGTTGTTGGCGAGGTCGTGGTGGGTGATGCCGAGGTCGAACGCGCGCAGGGCGATCTCGCGCTGCGACTCGAAGGGCTTGTCGTCACCGAAGTTGTGCCAGTACCCCAGGGACAGCACGGGCAGGTCGAGTCCTGAGCGTCCGGTGCGCCGGTATCGCATCGTGCCGTCGTAGCGCTCGGGATCCGCGACGTGGTTCATCGAGTGGTTCTCCGCAAGGTGCAGTCGGGGTGGTTCGGTCCCTGGTGAGGGACGTGCTCACTTTGCTCCTGCATGATTCTGACGTCCAACGCATCCTTCTCATCGGATTCAGCGACGCTGTTTCTGAATGCACTGCATGCAGTGAACGCGATGAATGCAGGAGCGAAGAGGGCTGTCGTGCCGCTGTCGGCCTGAGTATTCCGGCTGCTCGGCGCGCGATAAGCGATATGCCCGCCTATGCTCCATTTGTGTGACGACTATCTTCCAAGAACTGGTGGCGAAGGAGCGCGCGGCAGAGCAGGCGCACAGCCGCGTGGAGGAGCTGCGGGACATGTACGGACCGCCGACCCAACAGGGCGGCTGGAGCCCGCGGCAGGCCGAGACGTACAACACGGCACTGCGGGCCTGGCGGGACCTGGCCCGGGACCTGCAGATCGCCGTGGCCGAGTACGCCAAGGCACAGGGCGAGAGGCGCAGCGACATCGAGGAGCAGGTGAAGAAGGCGGTCTGGCACACGGAGACGGGCGGCGCCGGGGTGTAGCCGAGCAGGCTCCCGGTGCCGTCAGTTGGTGTCGGTTCTCTTGACGATGTAAGTCTCGTTACGCAACTCTGGAGGTCACAGACCTTCAACGGGGAAGGGGTTGGTGCGAGGTGGAGTGGACGGGCGCACGCTACGCGGACACGCCCACGGTCGAAGTGCGGGCGTGGATCGACGCGCCCCCGGGCCGGGTGTGGGAGATCGTCTCGGATGTGACGCTGATGCCGGGCATGAGCGAGGAGCTGCAGTCCGTCCACTGGCTCGACGGTGCGTCCGGGCCCGCCGTGGGCGCTCGGTTCGTCGGCCGGAGCAGGCACGCGTCGTTCGGGGAGTGGGAGACCACCTCGCACGTCATCGAGTGCGAGTCCCCGCACGTCCTCGCCTGGGCCGTGGAGGATCCCTCCCGTCCCAGCGCCGTCTGGCGCTTCCGGCTGGACCCCGAGGACGGCGGAACCATGCTGTCCGAGTGGATGCAGATGGGACCAGGCCGCTCCGGCCTGTCCTTCGCCATCGACGCGATGCCGGACAAGGAACAGAAGATCGTGTTCGTACGGATGCGTGAGTTCGAGCGCAACATGAACGCCACGCTCGGTCACATCAAGAAGCTGGCGGAGGCGTGATGAGAACCGCGACGACGATCGAGGCGGCCGCTCTCGGCACCTGGACACGGCAGGCGGACTTCGTCGTCGAGGCGGAGAAACTCGGCCTCGACATCTGCTGGGTCGCCGAGGCCTGGGGCTCCGACGCGCCCTCCGCCCTCGGCTACTACGCCGCCCGCACCGAGCGCATGCTGCTGGGCTCCGGCGTCATGCAGGTCGGCACGCGCACTCCGGTCGCCCTCGCGCAGACCGCGATCACCCTGTCCAATCTGTCCCAGGGACGCTTCCTGCTGGGCCTCGGCCCCTCGGGCCCCCAGGTGATGGAGGGGCTGCACGGCGTGCCCTTCGCCCGCCCGCTGGCCCGCGTCCGCGAGACGGTGGAGATCGTGCGGCAGGTCCTGAGCGGCGGCAAGATCGACCACTCCGGCACCGAGTACCGCATCCCGCTGCCCGGTGGGGACGCCGTACCCATGAGGCTGTCGATGCGGGCCGAGCACCCCGTGCCGATCTACCTGGCCGCCCTGTCACCGGCCATGCTCCGGCTGACCGGCGAGGTCGCCGACGGCTGGCTCGGCACCAGCTTCGTGCCCGAGGGAGCGGCCGACGCCTACTTCGCCCACCTCGACGAGGGGCTGGCGCGTGGCGGGCGCGGCCGTGCGGATCTGGACATCTGCCAGGGCGCCGAGGTGGCCTTCGCCCCGGACGAGGAGGCGCTGAGCGCCATGGTGGCCGGCCGCAAGAAGGAACTGGCCTTCAGCCTCGGCGGCATGGGCTCGGCGTCCACCAACTTCTACAACCGCGCCTACAGCCGGCAGGGCTGGGCGGACGTGGCCGCGGAGGTACGGCAGCGCTGGCAGGCGGGGGACCGGGACGGAGCGGCCGCGCTGGTGACCGACGAGATGGTGCTCGCGACGACTCTGATCGGCACGGAGGAGATGGTGCGGAAGCGGCTGCGCGTCTGGCGCGACGCCGGCGTGGACACCGTACGCCTGTACCCGGCAGGGGAGGATCTGGCGGCCCGGCTCGACACGCTGGGCCGGGCGATCGAGCTGGTCCACGAGGTCGGAGGGCGGGCGTGAGCGCGCGTACGTCCTTCGCGAACTGGCCGTGCTCGATCGCGCGGACCCTGGACGTCGTCGGTGACGCCTGGACCCCGCTCGTCCTGCGGGAGGCGTTCTACGGCAGCCGCCGATTCGACGAGTTCCAGGGCGAGTTGAGGATCGCCCGGAACACGCTCACCGACCGGCTGCGTCGCCTGGTCGAGGCGGGGCTGCTGGAGAGACGGCTCTACGAGAGCGAGCCGCCGCGCCACGAGTACCTGCTGACCGAGCAGGGCCGGGATCTCTTCCCGGTCCTCGCCGCCATGGCCAACTGGGGCGACCGGTGGCTCGCGGGTCCCGAAGGGCCTCCGATCACCCTGCACCACGATGCCTGCGGCCACGACGCTCACGCGGAGGTGGTCTGCTCCGCCTGCGGCGAGCCGATGCACGCCGACGACACCACCGCGCGGATGGGCCCCGGCTATCCGGACCGGCTCAAGTCCCGGCTCGACGTGCGGCACCGGTTCTCGCGGGAGTGACGGTGGGCGCGGTGGTGGGCGGGCAGGCTCCTGGCGTTTCCCGGCGCTCGACGTCCACGCGGGAATCGAGGGCATGACCGCGGACGCTGCCACAACGGGTGAGGCAATGGCCCAGACTGCGGGCATGGAGTTCTTTTGCTACCACCGTGACCGGGCCGGCTCCGTGGCACTGCGCGAGCGCTTGCTGGAGCGGCACTGGTCGTACATGGACGTGTTCGCCCGGCAGATGATCGCCCGAGGCCCGACGTTCGCGACCGACGGTGAGACACCGACCGGCAGCGTGCACATCGTCGACCTGCCCGATCCCGCAGCCGCCCGCGCGTTCGCCCTCGACGAGCCCAACCACCAGGCCGGCGTGTACCGGGACGTGCTGCTGCGCCGGTGGCGCAACATGCTGGGCCGCACCATGTGGGACTTCCCCGGTGGCAGCAGCGGCGGCAACCGGTATCTGGTGCTGGGCCTCGGCCCGGACCCGTCCGCCGACCCGGCCGAGCCGCCCGAGCGCGAGGACCTCATCGCCTACGGACCGCTGCTGTCCGACGACGGCACCGCCTGGCTGGGTACGGCGGCGCTGGTGCGGGCGACGGACGCGGCGACGGCAGGTGCGGTGCTGACGGCGGACCTGTACGCCGAAGTCGAGGTCCACGAATGGGAGTTCGGCGGCAGGCGCTGAAGGCCGCGGCCCGCTTCAGGCGAGCGGCGTTCGCAGGGTCGCGGGGGTGGGGCCGTCGGGGCGGACGGTGATGCCGTACTTCGCCTTCGCCGGGGTGGAGGCGAAGGCCACGGTGTGGGCCGGCAGCAGGTGTTCGAGCAGGACGGTCGACTCGCGGAGCGCGAACTGCATGCCGAGGCAGGTGCGGGGGCCGATACCGAAGGGGAGGTAGGCGCCCGGCTGGGCAGGACGGCCGTCGGGGAAGAGGAAGCGCCGCGGGTCGAAGTGCTCGGGATCCGGCCACAGTTCGGGGTCGCGGTGGGTGAGGTAGGGGCAGACCAGGATGTCGGTGCCCGCCTCGACGGTGTAGCCGGCGAGGGTGTCCTCCTCGGCGGCGTGGCGGGGCAGGATCCACGCGGACGGGTAGAGCCGCAGCGTCTCGTGGACCAGGGCCTGGATGGCCTGGCGGCGTTGTTCCGAGCCCTCGACGCCGGCGGCGAGAGCCTCCTCGCGGGCGGCAGGGTACTGGTCGAGGAGCAGATAGAGCCAGGTCAGGGTGCTGGCCGTGGTCTCGTGACCGGCCGCCAGCAGCGTCACCAACTCGTCGCGGATCAGCCGGTCGGTGTACTCCGGCCGCTCGGTGGCGGCGTCGAGCAGGACGTGCAGCAGACCCGGACCGTCGGGGCCTGCGTCCCCGGCCCGGGCGGCCTCGATCGCGCGCCGGGCGACCGCGTCGATCCGGGCGAGATCGGCGGCCACGGCCTCGCGGGCGTCCTCGGCGTTCGCGGGCAGCGTCGGAAGGGCGGCTCCCACGGCTTCCACGGCCTCCAGCTCGCGCGCGGTCTCGTCGTCGACGGGGTGGCCGGTGAGCGAGCGCCAGATGGCGTCCAGGGCGAAGCGACGCATCTCCTGCCCGACGTTCAGGGCCTGTCCGGTACGCGCGTACGCCGCCCAGCGCTCGGCCGTGACCCGGGCCGCCCCAGTGATCCGCCGGTCGTAGCGGCGCATCCCGGTGCCGGTGAACTGCGACTGGAGCAGACGGCGTTGCCGCTTCCACGCCTCACCGCTCGCCGAGAGGACACCGTCGCCGACCAGCAGTCGAGCGCGGTGCGAGCGCTTGACGTACTGCTCCGGGTGGCGGGCGAGTACATGCTGCACGGCCTGCGGCTCGGTGACCAGAACGGTCGGGGCCGGCCCGAGGCGGAACGCGGCGACACCACCGACCTGCTCGCGCACCTGGGCCAGCAGCTCGATGAGTTCGCCTCCCCGCGCACGCCACCGCTTCAGCAGCTCGGGCTCGGCCTCGGGCACGGGCCGCGGCGTTCCCGGAGTGTGCGGGAGGGAGCCGAGCGTGGCTTCGGTGTCCATGTTCCTTCTCCTGGTCGACCCGTGCCGGCGACGCGTGCCGGTGGCACGGACTGTACGGGAGTGAGCACGCATGGTGACAGCGAACAGCTCGCCGAAACGGGCTACTTGACGGCCGTCCAAAGGCCCGACGGGTCCTCGCCCGCGTCCGCCGCCCGCCGCAGCGCCTCCGGCGAACCGAGCAGGCCGTGCGGCAGAAAGCCGGACCGGACGGCCGGCACCCACCCGTGCGCCTGGACCGCGAGGGCGGCCAGGGCGAGGGCCCCGATCGGCAGCAGCGTCCTGGGGGCGGGATCGGGGCCCACGCTCTGCCGGTGCTCGACGACCCGGGCGACGAGAGCCCGCTCGAAGGCCTCCCGGTCGTCGTCGAGCAGGACCCGGAGGAGCCGCAGGTCCGGCGGCAGGGCACCGACCGCGTCCAACTGCCGTGCCGCTTCGGCTCGTTCGTCGCCGTCCGGCTTGCGCAGGGGCACGGTGGGCCAGTCGCGGGGCAGGTGCCCGCGTGCCTCGGTCAGATAGCCGCACAGCGCGTCCATCGCGGCGAGGCCCGCCGGATCCGACGTCGAGACGGGCTTCGCGTACGGCACCCCGTCGCGGATCTCCGGCGCGTAGTCGCCCCGGAGCAGCAGCCCGATCACCCGCTGCCACTCCCAGACCGAGCCGCTGACCACGCACAGCGCGAACGTGTCGAGCCACGTCCGTGCCGTGGGGGCCTCCTCGGCGGCGTCGCCGAACGAGACGTCCTCGCTGCTGAGCGTCTCGTCGATGAGCGGCAGGAGGATCTCCTGATCACCGTCGGGGAAACAGCCGACGCTCAGAATGCCCAAGGAGCACTCCGCCGCCGTGCGCAGGGCGGCTCGCGCGGCCTCGTCGAGCGCGGGGTCCCGCAGGCTGCGCGCGGCGACGTGGTCGAGGAGGTCGTCACGCGTCATCCGCAGCTTCCCGAGCGACGGGCCGTCGTAGCGCATCGAGTGCCAACGTCCCCTGATGCGTGGGCCGATGTCGTCCAGTGCCTGCGCGGTCCGCTGCTCACTGACCTCGTGGCACGCCACTTCCTGCACGACTGTCGTCCTTTCGCGATCTTCAGAGCGGAACTCGGCACCTTATCGGAACGCGGGGACCGCCCAGGTCGTGCACTCGTCCAGGCCATCGCCGATGGACGTCGACGGCGGCGTTGCTGCACGATGACGCACAGACAGCTGATCGACATCCCTCCCGTACTCGGCACCCCCCGATCGAAAGGCCGAACCATGTCGACGATCAGTCAGTGGCAACTGCGAGCCGCGTTCGCGGCGCGGCTGTCGGAGATGTACGGGCAGGAGGTTCCCGCCTACGCCACGCTCGTGGACGTCTCGCGCGAGGTCAACGAGGACGTCCTGCGCGCACAGGGTGCCGATGCCGAACGCCTCGGCTCCATCGGCCGGGTGACCGCCGAGCGGCACGGAGCGATCCGCGTCGGCACACCCCGCGAACTGGCCCAGGTCGCCCGTGTCTTCGGCGCTCTCGGCATGCACCCCGTCGGCTTCTACGACCTGCGGGAGGCCGCCGCCAGCGCGGTCCCCGTCGTCTCCACCGCCTTCCGCCCGGTCGACGGCGAGGAACTCGCACGCAATCCCTTCCGCGTCTTCACCTCCATGCTCACCCCGGCCGACCCCCGCTTCTTCGACGCCGACCTGCGCGCCCGTCTCGAAGCCTTCCTCGCCGCCCGCGAGCTGTTCCCACCGGACCTGCTCACTCTGGCCGACCGCGCCGCCGCCGAGCGTGAACTGCCCGAGGACGACGCCGAGCGGTTCCTCCAACTCGCCGTATCCGCGTTCGAGTTGTCGGGGGAGCCGGTCGACAGGGCGTGGTACCGGACCCTGGAGCGGATCTCCGCCGTCGCCGCGGACATCGGCGGCGTGCGCAGCACCCACATCAACCACCTCACTCCGCGCGTCCTGGACATCGACGACCTGTACCGCCGGATGACCGACCGCGGCATCGAGATGATCGACACCATCCAGGGCCCGCCCGCCTGGAAGGGCCCCGACGTCCTGCTGCGGCAGACCTCCTTCCGGGCTCTCGCCGAGCCGCGCCCGATGCGCCTGGCCGACGGCAGCGTCGAGAGCGGCTCCCTGCGCGTGCGCTTCGGCGAGGTCGAGGCCCGCGGCATCGCCCTCACCCGCGAAGGCCGCGCCCTGTACGACGAACTCCTCGGCCGCGTCGACGAACAGGCGTCCGCGGACCCCACGGCAGCCCGCGGGGACATCGCACGCGCCCTGTGGGAGCGCCACATGCCCGGCAGCGAAACCGAACTTGCCGCCAAGGGGCTGGCCTACTTCACCTACCGCCTCGCCGACGACCGGCCGCGCGACGGCAGCCGCCCGCCCACCACCGTCGACGAACTCCTGCGGCAGGGCTGGGTGCACGCCGAGCCCATCGTCTACGAGGACTTCCTGCCCCGCTCCGCCGCCGGAATCTTCCAGTCCAACCTCAGCGGCGAGGGCACCCGCGACAACGACCGGGAAGGCACGGCCTACGACGCCGCCCGGCTCTCCGGCACCATCGGCCGCGACGTACTGGACCCCTACGCCCTCTACGCACGGCAGCAGGCGGGCTCCCTCGCCCGAGTCGCCCGCGAACTCGACCTCACCGACACCCTCAGCTGACCCCTCACACCTCCAAGGGACCACCATGACCAGCGCCGCACTGCCCACCACGGACGACCTCCGCACCCGCGCCCGCACGGCCCTGGAGCGCATCGGCGTCGCCGTCCCCGAGGGCGGCGACCTCCAGGCCCGCACCCCCATCACCGGCGAGGACCTCTTCGGACTGAGGGCCGCCACCGACGCCGACACCGAAGAGGCCGTCGCGGCAGCCCGTACGGCCTTCCTGACCTGGCGCACGACGCCCGCACCGCGCCGCGGCGAACTCGTCCGCCGGCTCGGCGAGCTGCTGCGCGAGCACAAGAGCGAGCTGGCCGACCTCGTCACCATCGAGGCGGGCAAGATCCGCTCCGAGGCGCTCGGCGAGGTCCAGGAGATGATCGACATCTGCGAGTTCGCGGTCGGTCTGTCCCGCCAGCTGTACGGCCGTACGATCGCCTCCGAACGGCCCGGCCACCGACTGGCCGAGACCTGGCACCCGCTCGGCGTGGTCGGCGTCATCTCCGCCTTCAACTTCCCCGCCGCCGTGTGGTCGTGGAACACCGCCGTCGCCCTCGTCTGCGGCGACACCGTGGTCTGGAAGCCCTCGGAGCTGACCCCGCTGACCTCCCTGGCCTGCCACCGTCTGCTGACCCGCGCCGCGGAGGAGGTCGGCGCGCCGCGCGACGTGCACCGCCTTCTGCTCGGCGACCGTGCGGTCGGCGAGAAGCTCGTCGACGACCCCCGTGTCGCCCTCGTCAGCGCCACCGGCTCCACCCGTATGGGCCGCGAGGTCGGCCCGCGCGTCGCCGCCCGGTTCGGCCGCACCCTGCTGGAACTCGGCGGCAACAACGCCGCGATCGTCACCCCGTCCGCCGACCTGGACCTCGCCGTCCAGGGCATCGTCTTCGCCGCGGCCGGCACGGCGGGCCAGCGCTGCACCACCCTGCGCCGCCTCATCGTCCACCGCGACATCGCCGACACCCTGATCGAGCGGCTGACCGCGGCCTACCGCAAACTGCCGATCGGCAGCCCCTTCGAGGACACCACACTCGTCGGCCCGCTCATCTCCACCGAGGCCCACACACGCATGCGAAACGCCCTGACCCGCGTGCAGTCCCAGGGCGGCAAGATCCTGGTCGGCGGCAATCGTCGCCTGACCGACGAAGCCTCGACGGCCGCCTACGTGGAGCCGGTCCTCGTCCGCGTCGACGAACAGACCGACGTCGTACGGGAGGAGACCTTCGCCCCCGTCCTGTACGTCCTCACCTACGACACCCTCGACGAGGCGATCGCGCTGCACAACGACGTCCCGCAGGGGCTGTCGTCCAGCATCTTCACCCGTGACCAGCAGGAGGCCGAGATCTTCCTGTCCGCAGCCGGTTCCGACTGCGGCATCGCCAACGTCAACATCGGCACCTCCGGAGCGGAGATCGGCGGCGCGTTCGGCGGTGAGAAGGACACCGGCGGCGGCCGCGAGTCCGGCTCCGACGCCTGGAAGTCCTACATGCGCTCGGCCACCAACACCATCAACTACTCCAGCGAACTCCCTCTCGCCCAGGGCGTCAGCTTCCTCTGAGGGCGCGGCGGGCCGTGGATCAACCAGTCTTGCGCACCGCGCCGTCGAGCAGCGGGCAGAGTTCTCCGGCCACCGTCGTCAACGGCCGTACGTCCCGCTCCGCCCGCGCCATCAGGATCGCCCCCTCCAGCGCGCTGATCATGAGCGTGGCGAGCGCGCCGGCCCGCTCCTTCGGCACTCCCATGTCCACCAGTGCCCCGGTCACCGGCCCGGTCCAGGTGGCGAACGCCGCGGCCGCCGCCTCCCGCGTGGACTCGGTGGACTCCGCGCAGTCCACCGTGGCCGCCGCCACGGGGCAGCCGCCCGCGAACCCGACGGTCTCGTACTCGTCGGTCCACTGGCGCACCATCTGCGCGAACAGCCCACTGGGCGTCGGCTCGTCCAGCGCGGCGAGGAAGCGGGCGACACGGTTGCCCGCATACCGGCCCGCCCACCCCAACGCCTCGTTGACCAACTGCTCCTTGCCGCCGGGGAAGTAGTGCTGGAGCGAGCCGCGAGGCGCGGCGGCATGCGCGGCGACCTCACGTATCCCCGTCGCGGCGACCCCGTCACGCCGGATGAGCTGGGCCGCGCTGAAGACCATCCGCTCGCGCGGCCCCCGTTCGGACACCGCCATTGCGACCTCCTCGTACCTCGGCCTCTTCCCTCTTCCCGTCTCACCCTATGACCGCGGTCATAGCAGCGGCTACTATGACCGCTGTCATAGTCGGAAGCGGCGACGGCTCGATGTCCGCGCGAGCCGGAAACGGCGGTGCATCGTGTACGTGGGTTTCATCGGCCTGGGGGTCATGGGCCGCCCCATGGCACTCAACCTCGCCCGCGCCGGGACACCCCTCGTCGTGTGGAACCGCACACCCGAGCGCTGCGAGCCCCTGCGCGCCGCCGGGGCCGACGTCGCCGCGAGTGCGGCCGAGGTCTTCGAGCGGGCCGGCGTCGTGATCCTCATGCTGGCCGACGAGACCGCCCTCGACGCGGTCCTCCTGCGCGGCACACCGGACTTCGCGCCACGGGTCGCCGGACACACCCTCGTCCACATGGGCACGACCTCGCCGGAGTACTCGGGCAGTCTGCGGGACGACGTCCGGGCCGCGGGCGGGAGCTATGCCGAGGCACCGGTGTCCGGATCCCGTGTCCCCGCGGAGCAGGGGCAGTTGGTGGCGATGCTGGCGGGCGACGAGGACGCCGTGGCGAGGGTGCGTCCGCTGCTCGCCCCCATGTGCCGCGAGACGTTCGACTGCGGTGCCGTACCGGGCGCCCTGCTGATGAAGCTCTCCGTGAACCTGTTCCTGATCGCGCAGGTGACCGGGCTGACCGAGGCGTTCCACTTCGCCGACCGGCACGGGCTCGACCGACGGCTCTTCCTGGACGTCCTGGACGCGGGACCGATGGCCAGCGCCGTCTCCCGGATGAAGGCGCCGAAGCTGCTGGCCCGGGACTTCTCCGTGCAGGCGGGCGCCGCGGACGTACTGAAGAACAACCGCCTGATCGCCGAGGCCGCCCGCAAGACCGGCCTGGCCTCGCCCCTCCTCGACATCTGCCACACCCTCTTCGGCGAGACCGTCGCCCAAGGACACGGCGACCAGGACATGGTGGCCGTCCTGCACGCCATCGAAGCCCGCACCGACGGTCCGTTCCCACAGCCGGAGGGACGAGCATGAGCGGCGCGGGCGCGCAGGTGAACAGCCTCATGTCGGCTACGACAGCCACACCGACGACTTCGTGGCCGGTGGATGCGGTGTGGCCCGTGATCGGGGCGGGCGAACGGTGTAGGCGGTGGCCATTAAGCTCCCGCCCATGAGTGAGGCAGACAGACGTCCCGGCAGACGAGTCGTCGACGGGCGCTTCGAGTTGGAGGCCCGTCTCGGCGGCGGTGGGATGGGTACGGTCTGGCGGGCCAGGGATCTGGTGCTGCACAGGCTGGTGGCGGTCAAGGAGGTCCGCCCGCCCGACCGGGACCTGGCCGAGTACGACCCCGACGGCGCGCGGATGCTACGCGAGCGTGTGCTGCGCGAGGCCAGGGCGCTGGCCCGGATCGACCATCCGAACGTCGTCACCATCCACCACATAGTCGACGGCGGTGACGGCACCTATCCGTGGCTCGTGATGGAGCTGGTCAGCGGAGGGTCACTGGCCGACCGGCTGGAGACGGGGCCGATGCAGCCGGCCGAGGCCGCGCGGATCGGCAGGGGAGTGCTGGCCGCGCTGGCCGCCGCGCACGACGCCGGTATCCAGCACCGGGACGTCAAACCCGCCAACGTCCTGCTGCGTCCCGACGGCCGTCCCGTACTCACCGACTTCGGCATCGCCGCGATCCGGGAGACGTCCAGCCTCACCGCCACCGGCTCCATCATCGGTACGCCCGACTTCATGGCCCCCGAACGCATCTCGGGGCACGAGGGCGGCGCCGCCTCCGACCTGTGGTCGCTGGCGATGATGATGTACACCGCGGTGGAGGGCCACCACCCGCTGCGCCGGGGCAGCACCCTGGCCACCCTCGCCGCGGTCCTCAGCGACGACGTGCCGCCGCCGGTACGGGCCGGTGCTCTGGGCGACGCCCTGATGAGCGTGCTCGTGCGGGAGCCGGAGGCACGGCCGTCCGCCGCCGAACTGGACCGCAGGCTGGCGGAGATCGAGTCGTGGCCGACCGGTCCGATACCCGCACGGGACCGGCCCACCTCCTACCCGCTGAACCCGCCGCCCCCCTTCGCCGACACCTCGCCCTCGATCCCGGGGGCCTCCGCCTCGTCGACCACGTCGGCCACGTCCGTCCCGTTCGGCACCCCACCCCCGACGGCCGCCCCCGCCGGCTTCGGGCCGCCGCTCCACCCCGGACCCGGGTACGGCGCACCCCAGCCGGTCACCGCGCCCGTGCGGGCGGACCGTCGTCGCACCCCCGGACGGGCCGTCCTGCTGAGCGTCTCCGGGACCTCCCTCGCCGGCGCCCTGGTGCTGATGTGGTGGCTGCTGCCCCTCGGAGGCGGCCAGGACGATTCCGGTGCGCGGGGCTCATCCACCACCGCGGCCCCGGAGCGGACCGCGTCCTCGACGGCCGCGGCCCCGGCGGCACAGCGCTCGAAGGATCCGCAGAGCACCGACCTGCTCACCCCGGACGGGATCCGCACCGCCATCAAGGCCCTGGAGGAGGAGACCGGCCGGGACAGGTTCGGCGATTTCACCGTCTACCAGGACTTCGTGTCGGCCCAGGTGATGGTGGACGGCAGCGACACCAAGTACGACTCCTACACCTACCGGCCGGGACGAGGCGTGGAGCAGGGCATCATCAAGGGCTCCCTGGCCGGCGGCGAGCAGCCGGTCAGCCTCGACGGCTTCAACTGGGACGCGGTTCCGGCGCTGCTCGCCGAGGCGGACAAGAAGCTCAACGTCGACGACCCGGACACCCGTTACGTCATGGTGAGGCAGCCCAACGACATCTTCGACACCCCGGCCGGAATCGCCGTCTACCTGACCGACGACTACGGCCAGGCCGGTTATCTGGAGGCCGACACCCACGGCAAGGTCACCGACGTGTCACCGGCAGAGGGCTGACCCACCCGTCGGGCCCCGAGACCGCCCGTGCCGACCGGGAGGCGTGCGCCCATTCCGGGACGCCCCCCGGTCGGTGGGATCGGACCGTCCCGACGGGGCGCGGTCAGGCTGCGGCCGGCAGCACGTGGTCTCCCACCTTGTCCGTGCTCAGGCACAGCGAGCAGACCACCGCGTCATGGGTGGCGCAGGCGGTCAGGTCCGGGCGCTCGTAGGGCTGGTGGCAGACATGGCAGTCGAGGGTGAGCGCGCTCGGGTTGCCGTCGGCGTCCAGGTAGGGCTCGGCGATGCCGTCGTCGGTGCGGCGCAGGTAGTACCTGCCCTTGGTGACGACGGCCATGAGCGGGGTGAGGACGAAGGCGATCACGGCCGCGGCGACGGGGGAGTACGGCTGAAGGGTGTCGCCGAGGACATGGAAGTACATGGCGATGGACAGACCGGAGGCGGCGACGAACGCCACGACCCCCACCGGGTTGACCGCGTGGAGCATGCCGCGCCGGAACTCGGGCCGGAGCGGGGAGAGTTTCAGCAGGTACTTGTTGACGCCGATGTCGGTGGCGACGGTGACGACCCAGGCGATGGCGCAGTTCGAGTAGAAGCCGAGGATGCTGTTGAGGAAGCTGAACATGTCGGCTTCCATCAGGACCAGCGCGAAGGTCAGGTTGACCAGGACGAAGATCATGCGCCCGGGATAGTTCCCGGTCACCCGGGTGAAGGAGTTCGTCCACGCCAGCGAGCCGGAGTACGCGTTCGTCACATTGATCTTGATCTGGCTGATGACCACCAGGGCCACGGCCAGCGGGACGACCATCCAGGACGGCATCATCGCGTCGAACGCACTGCGGAACTGCTGGATCGGCTCCGGCGCGGCGGCCGGACCCACCTCGGCGAGGATGTACACGGCGAGGAAGACGCCGATGGCCTGCTTCAGCGCCCCGAGCACCACCCAGCCGGGCCCGGCCATCACCACGGCGGTCCACCAACCGCGCTTGTTCTCCTCGGTCTTGGGCGGCATGAAACGCAGGTAGTCGATCTGCTCGCCGATCTGCGCGATGAGGGAGAGACACACACCCGCGCCGAGCAGCACCGAGGCCGTGTTGACGCCGCCGTCGCCGTCCGTGCCGGCGTAGGCGAGGAAGCGGTCGACCGTGCCGGGATCGGTGACGACGAGATAGACCAGCGGGCCGACCATCAGCAGCAGCCAGATCGGGGTCGTCCACACCTGCAGCTTGCTGAGCGCCTTCATGCCGTAGATCACCAGCGGGATGACCATGAGCGTGGAGACCAAGTAGCCCAGCCACAGCGGGAGCCCGAGGCCGAGCTTGAGGCCCTGCGCCATGATCGAGCCTTCGAGGGCGAAGAAGATGAAGGTGAAACTGGCGAAGATGACGCTGGTGAGGACGGAGCCGTAGTAGCCGAAGCCGGAGCCGCGGGTGATCAGGTCGAGGTCGATGTTGTAGCGGGCGCCGTAGTACGCCAGCGGAAAGCCGGTGACGAAGATGACGACGGCGGCGACGGCGATCGCGATCAGCGCGTTGCCGGTGCCGTGGGCCAGGCCGATGCCGGCGCCGATGGAGAAGTCGGCCATGTAGGCGATGCCGCCGAGGGCGGTGGTGGCCACGACCATGGGGCTCCAGCGGCGGTAACTGCGGGGCGCGAAACGGAGGGTGTAGTCCTCCAGGGTCTCCTGGACCGCCTGCTCGGCTGACGTCTGCGTCGTGGTCGTGCCCGTCGTGGTCGTGTCTGTCGATGCTGACTTCGTCTGCCGTGACTCGGTGGTGCTCATGCCACGCCTCCCGGTGGGGCTGGGTGCGGGTGCTCGATGAAGTGGGGTGATCCCACGGCCGGTCACGCTAGAAAGCAGTTGTTACCACCGGATTCGCCTTGTCGTGAACACGTTGTTTCTGTGGTCGGGTCGGTCGTCACCGCCGACGCGGTGACACCCCCAGCTCGATGAGGTAGCGCTTGGTCACCCGCCCGCCGCACCGCCCGTCGATCAGCCCCGCGACGCACCTCAACAGCCCGTCCCTGGCGGCTTCCGGAAGAGCCCGGTGGCCGGAGTAGGTGCGCAGCAGCTCCAGATAGTCGGCCGTCGAGTAGGTGAGATCCTGTTCGTAGCGGCGGAAGACGGTGGGACCGAACCGGCCGTCGCGCGCCACCTCCCGCGCGTGGTCCGACCCGTCGACGTCGGCGGACGCGGGAAGCCGCAGGCCGGGCGGCGTCGCCGGATCGAAGCGCTCGTAGCAGCGCTGCACCTCGACGAAGAACTCCTCCGTACCGCCCCGCACATGCTGGGTGCGCACCACGGCGAGCGCGCCTCCGGGCCTCAGCGCGTCGGCGGCCTTGGCCACCCGCACGGCCGGGTCGATCCAGTGGAACGCCGTCGCCGATACGACCGTGTCGAACGGCTCCTGAGGCAGCGACCAGCGTTCGAACTCCGCCGTCACCACCTCCACCCCCGCGTGCCCGGCCAGCTTGCGGCGGGCCACCGCGGCCATCTGCGCTCCCGCCTCGACGGCCGTGATCCGGCAACCCCGCTCGGCCAGCGGCACCGTCGCATGGCCGGTCCCGCAGCCCACCTCCAGCACCCGGCTGCCGGGTCCGGCACCGGCGAGTTCCTGGAGGTCGTCGTACAGCTCCGACGGATATCCGGGTCTGGCCCGGTCGTACAGCTCAGCGTCCTCGTCGAACGTCCGGCTCAGGCGCCTGCGTCGGGACTCCTCGGGGGTGTCGTCGCGTGGTGCGGGCGTGAAGTCGTGGGCCATGGGGAGCAGGCTAACGATGTGCGCTTGGCCCCCGGTCACTCCTCGACGACGGCGGCGCGCGGAGACGTGTCGACGTGGAGAGCGAAGACGTCGGGTCGCGCGTAGTGCCCGACGGGGTCGAAGTCGAAGCGGGCACGCCCGAGTTCGTCGAGGTCGAGCTCGGCGGTCAGGATCCCTTCGCCGTCCCGCAGCGGACCGGCGAGGACCTCGCCGAGCGGGGAGACGATGACCGAGCCGCCGCCGATCAGGACGGTGTCCGGCTCGTCGCCCTGGACGGGATGGAGGTCGGCGGGCAGGCCGTCGCGGCGCAGGTACTGACACGCACTCAGGACGAAGCAGCGCCCCTCCAGGGCGATGTGCCGCATGGTGGCCTGCCAGGCGTCACGGTCGTCCACGGTCGGTGCGCACCACAGGTCGACTCCCTTGGCGTACATCGCCGTACGGAACAGGGGCATGTAGTTCTCCCAGCAGATGGCCGAGCCGAGGCGGGCCGTGCGCGTGTCGACCACCGGCAGGGTGGAACCGTCGCCCTGACCCCAGAGACAGCGTTCGGCGGCGGTCGGCATGAGCTTGCGATGCAGGCCCAGATAGCCGTCGGGTCCGAAGAACAGGGCGACGCAGTACAGGCTGCCGCCCCGGCGCTCGACCGCACCGATGACGGCGTGACAGCCCAACTCCCCGGTCAGCGCGGCCAGGGTGTCGACCTCGGGACCGGGAACGTCGATGGCGGCGGCATGGTAGCGGCGGAACACCTCCCGGCCGGCCGGGGTGCGGCTCCCGACGGTGATGCCGAAGTCCAGCCCCTTGGGATAACCCCCGAGGAACGCCTCCGGCAGTACGACCACCTCCGCCCCTCGCCCCAGGACCGCCTCCCGGACGAGCTCCTCGGCCCGGCGCAGCGCGGCCGACGTGTCGAACAGCGGGGCGGCCGCCTGTACGACGGCGGCGGTCACGGTACGGCGGGGCTCGGAGGCCGCTGCGGCATCAGGGCTCAAGGTGGTCATGGCACCGACCCTAGGAACCCTCGGCACCGGGCACCACGGAGATCATGAAAAAACTCACGGCCGCTTCAACGCCCCCGCCACGACCGTGGCCCCGCCGAGCGGTCAGAGGCCGGCGAGCAGAGCGTCGAGCGGCGCCGGCACGCGGTCGGGTTCGAGGGCCTCGACGAGGACGCGACCGTAGTGGATCTTGCGGCCCTTCTTCGTGCCGAGGAAGCGTCGCAACTGCTGCTGTGAGGTGCGCCCTTGCTGGGCGGGCTGGGACAGAAAGGTCCTCAGGGCACGCCACTCGCCCTCCGCCTCGACGAGTTCCGCGACCCGGCCGGCGCCCAGCGCGCGGATCAGTTCGTCCTCCAGGTCGGCCGCGCAGACGAAGAATTCCTGGTGCGTGACGCCGGCCCGTTCCCAGCCACGGGCGTAGTAGCGACGTTCGCCCTCGTCGCACAGTCCGGTGAGCCGAAGCCCCAGGCCAGGTGGCCCGAGGAGGCTGGTGAAACGCCCGACGCTCATCGCGCCGCCCATCGCCAGTACACAGACCCCCTCGGCCGCCAGATCCCGGCCGCGACGCTCGGCCAGCGCAGTCACCGCCGCCACGTCACTCGGGCCTTCGAGCAGCACGGCCGCCCGCACCGCCAGCCGCGCGGCCAGCTCTCGCGCGGGGTCGCCGGGGCCTCCGGCCGCCCACCCGGTGACCGCATCCCGAAACGCCCCCATGTCAGCCATGGGACGAGTCTCCGCCGGTGCCCGGCCGGCACGCCAGGCAATTTGCGCGGCACCTTTCACAGCACCGCGACCGGGTTGACGGGCGAGCCCGTGCCGGTGGGTACGTTCAGCGGTGCCACGACGAGCAGGAACTCGTACCGGCTTTCCGCCGCGCACGCGGAGGACAGCGGCTCCAGGTCGAGGTTGTCCAGGAGCGGTACGCCCATGGCGGTGATGGCGAGGGCGTGGACGGGGGAGTGCAGGCCCTCCACCGGGGAGGGCCGTACGTCGCTGTCGCCGTCGCCGCCGAGCAGCGAGATGCCGCGCTCGGCCAGCAGGGGTACGGCGTCCACGTGGAAACCGGCGCCGGCCTCGTCGGGGTTCCAGGGGCCGAGTTCGGCGCGGCGCCGGAAGTGTCCGGAGCGCAGCAGGACCGCGTCGCCCTCGCCGAAGGTCACGCCGAGTGCCTTCTCGGCGGCGAGTACGTCCTTCGCGTGCACGGCGGTGCCGGGCTCGAGCCAGTCGGTGCCGAGGACGGCCGGCAGGTCGATCAGGACGCCCCTGGTGACGAGAGGGCCGAGCGACGAGACCGCGCCGAAGTGGGCGCCCGTCGCGTCGACGACCTCGCGGGCGCCGCGGCCGTCGTAGAGCTGTCCGCGATAGGCGATGTGCGAGAGCGCGTCGAGGTGGCTGACGCTCTTGCCGTGGTAGTCGACGGCGATGAAGTCCTTGTGGCAGGACGGCTCGGGCGGCTCCACGTCCCCGAGGTCGGACATGTAGTGCAGGGCGGGCCTGGCGTTGTCCGGGCCGGGCACCGTGTTCCAGGGCAGGGCCATGGGGACGGTGGTGCCGCTGCGGACGAGGGCGGTGGCACGCCGGACGTGCTCGGGCGTGACCCGGTTCCACGCGCCACGGTCTGCGGGTGTCCAGCGCCCCCAGGTGCGGACCCTCTCGAAGAGGACGTCGAACTCCTCGCGCGAAACGTGCGGGCCGTTGTCCGGCGTTGAAGGAGGCGGGGCGTCGGGCGGGTTGCCGGTCATGTGATGGTCACTGCTCCAGGGCTGGGAGGGGATGGGCCCGGCTCGGGGAGGGCGATTTCCGTACGGTGCGGCTACTTGCCCCAGATCTTCCGGTACGCCTCCCGGTATCCCGACGGATCCCATGCCGTCGCCCCGTCCGTGTTGTCGGCCGTACTGATGTGGATGGGGGACACGTACCCGCTCTCCGGACGGTCGGAGAAGGCCCGGTTGAACTCGTCGATGATCTGCCAGCCCTGGAGCGACAGCGGCTCGGGCACCGTCGCCGCCTGGTACTGCTCGCCGTTGATGCGCTGGAAGGCGGAGGGATCGCCGTCCCCGGCGCCGATGTTGAAGGGCGGGCCGGCCCCCTTCCGGCCGACCGCGCGCAAGGCCGGTGCGGCGTCGGCGAAGTAGAGGTCGTTGATGGCGACGGAGTGGGTCCACCGGTCCTGGAAGCGGGACAGCAGGGAGGAGACCTCGCGGGGCGTGCGGGTGCTCGCGTCCGGGATCGGGATGTTCTCGTACGCCAGCAGCTTCACCCCAGAGCAGGTGGCGAGTTCCTTCCTGATCAGCTCCGACTTGTTCCGGGCGAAGGGGATCGAGGCATCGGTGAAGATCACCGCACCCGCGGTGCCGTTGGACTGGGCGATCACCCACCGCGCGCTGATCCTGGCCACCTCCTCGACGTTGGTCGTGACGTTCGTGAAGAGCGGGGGGCGTCGGCTGGGGCCAGGGGCGGCGACCGCGTGCCAGCCGATGAGCGCAATTCCGGCCGCGTCCGCCCGAGTCACCTGCTGCGACGTCGCGTTGGGGTCGAAGCCGCCGATCACGATGCCCGCCGGCCTGAGGGCCAACGCCTCGCTCATCGCCGCCTGGATGCCCGCGGGGGTACCGCCGCCGTCGATCACCCGGACGTTCCAGCCGATGACGCCCGCGGCGTCCCGCACTCCCTCGGCGGCGCCCGCCACTCCCGGGTTGGTCATGGTCTGGGCGACGTAGACGATGGTCCGGCCGGACACGGCCGTGGGGCCGGTGGTCGGTCCGTTCCAGGTGACGTCGGTCCGCTGTGCCCGGTCGACGGCGGTCCGGGCCCTGGCGTGGGCCGCGGGACAGCCGTTCGGGCCGGTAGGCAGGTCCTCCCGCCCGCTCTGCGAGCCGCGTTCACAGCCGGCCAGGACGGCAACCGCGGTCAGCAGGGCAGTAGCGGCTGCGTACTTGGCCCTGGGGATGCCGGGTGAGGCCTTGGGGGTGTGGTGCACGGAGGCTCCTGGCGGAGGGATGCGTGATCGGGTGCGAGTGTGCGGGTGCGAATGGGGGTGGTGGTCGCGATGCTTGCGGGCCTGCGTCAGGCGGTGCCGGGCGGCGTACCGCCGTTCTGCGGCGGATCTGGCGGCACGGCGGGGGAGTCGCGGGACGGGGCGGAGCCGACGCGTTCACAGCTGGCCAGGACGGCAACCACGGTCAGCAGGGCGGCAGTGGCTGCGTACTTGGCCCTGGGGATGCCGGGTGAGGCCTTGGGGGTGTGGTGCACGGAGGCTCCTGGCGGAGGGATGCGTGATCGGGTGCGAGTGTGCGGGTGCGAACGGGGGTGGTGGTCGTGATGCTTGCGGGCCTGCGTCAGGCGGTGCCGGGCGGCGTGCCGCCGTTCGGCGACGGATCGGGCGGCACGGCGGGGGAGTCGCGGGGCGGGGCGGTGCCGACGCGCAGGCGGCGGCGGGCGGCGTACCCGGCGAGGCCTACGGCGAGCAGCAGGGTGCCGCCGTGGAACAACGGCACCGTCCAGAAGTCGGCGCCCGCCTGGCCGATGCCGGTGAGGCCGACGGCGAGCACGGCTACGGCCACCAGGGTGCCCAGGGCGTTGGGACGGCCGGGCTTGATCGCGGTGGAGCCGAGCAGGGCGCCGACGAAGGCGGGCAGCAGATAGTCGAGGCCGACGCTCGGATTGCCGATCTGCTGCTGGGCCGCGAGCAGCACTCCGGCGAAGCCGACGAGCAGCCCCGATGTGGCGAAGGCGTACACCGTGTACTTCCGGATCGGGATGCCGAGCAGGTCGGCGGCGCGCGGGTTCGATCCGACGACGTACAGGTACCGGCCGAGCGGCAGCCGCTCCAGCACCAGCCAGAGGAGGGCCGTGAGCGCCAGCACGTAGAAGGCGGGCACCGGCAGGCCCAGGAACGTGGAGTTGTACAGGTCGGTGAAGGCGGCCGGGAGGCCCTGCGGGCCGGGGACGATCCGGCTGCCGTCGGTGATCCAGCCGGTCGCGGCGTACATCATGCTGCCGGTCCCGAGCGTGGCGATGAACGAGTCGATCCGGCCGAACTCGACGATGACGCCGTTGAGGACGCCGGCGACACCGCCTCCGACGATCACCGTGAGACACACCAGCGGCCAGGGCCATCCCCCGTCGACGATGAGCTGCATCACCAGGACGTGCGCCAGGCCGAGGCCGTATCCGATGGAGAGGTCGAAGGCGCCGGTCACGATGGGGACCATCGCGGCGAGCGCGAGGATCGCCGGGATGGACTGGGTGGCCAGGATCGAGTCGACGGTGTCCCGGGTGGGGAAGGTGCGCGGCAGGGTGAGGGAGAAGGTCAGGACGAGTAGGGCGGTGAGGGCCAGGAGGCCGTAGGCGCCGACGAGATGTCCGGCCGGGCCACCGCGAAGCCGGGCCGGGAGGCTCGCTCCGTCCCGGCGACCGGATCGGCTCGGCGGGCCCGGTCGACGAGGCCGCGGCCCGGGCGGGGGAGTCACCGCTTCGTCGCCGGGTCGGCGGGAGGCATGGCCGAAGCCGCCCGGGTCAGCCCGGCGACGGTGAGGGAGGCGCCGCTCAGCTCCGCCGTGACGGACCCGCGGACGAACACCAGTGCGCGCCGGCACACCCCCACGACCTCCTCGAAGTCGGTGGAGATGAGAAGGACCGCGAGACCGGCCGCCAGCGCCTCGTCCAGCAGCCGGTGGATCGCGGCCTTGGCGCCCACGTCCACACTCGCCGTCGGCTCCTCGAGGACGAGCAGACGCAGGCCCATACGCAGCCACCGGCCGATCATGACCTTCTGCTGGTTGCCCCCGGACAGGGTGGCGATGGGAGCCTCGCTGTCGCGGGGACGCACCGAGAACCGCTCGATCAGGGCGGCGGCCTCGTGGCGCTCGCGGCGCGGGCCGATCCAGCGCAGCGCCGGCACACCGCCCGCTCGGGGGTTGGCCAGGAGGTTCTCCCGTACGGTCAGCTCGGCGAGGCAGCCTTCGAGCTGTCGGTCGCCGGGCACGAGGGCGACACCGAGCGCGACGGCGTCGGCCACGGCCCGGGGGTGGTACGGCCGTCCGCCGAGAAGCGCGCGTCCCCCGAGGAGCGGCCGGGCACCCGCGACGGCTCGCCCGAGGTCCATGTATCCGGCACCGGTGAGGCCGACGAGGCCCAGAACTTCGCCGGCCCTGACCTCCAGGCCGACCGCTCCCGTGCCGGTGGTCCGAGCGCCGTCGAGGGTCAGCACGGCCGAATCGTCGGCGGGCGCGGGGGCGGGGGCGGGGCGGTGGTCGGCCGGCTCCGCGCCGGTGATGTCGCGTACGAGGCCGGCCTGGCCGCGGCCCGCCAACGGACCGTGACTGACGAGCCGGCCGTCGCGCAGGACGGCGAAGGTGTCGGCGACCTCGTACACCTCGTCCAGCCGGTGGGTGACGTAGAGGATGCCGTGGCCGCGGTCGCGCAGGGTGCGCAGGACGCGGAAAAGCCGGGCGCAGTCCGCGGCCGGCAGACGTGCCGTCGGCTCGTCGAGGACGATGAGCCTCGCCCGTGCCGCGAGCGCTCGCGCGATGGCGACCAGTGAGCGCTCGGCCGGGGCGAGCAGGGCGATCGGCGCGTCCGGGTCGAGATGCCCGGCGACGGTCTCAAGGGCCTCGGCGCTGCGCTCCCGGGTCCGCCGCCAGGAGATCAGCCCGGCGCGGCGCGGATAGCCGGTGCTCAGCGCGATGTTCTCGGCGACCGTCATCCACTCCACCAGACCGAGGTCCTGGTGGATGAACGACATGGCGCGTGCGGCGTCGTGGCTGCCGAGCGGGTGCCCGTCCACCGTGATCCGCCCCGCGTCGGCTCGGTGGACACCGGCGAGCACCTTGATGAGCGTGGACTTTCCGGCTCCGTTGGGACCGAGCAGGGCGAGGACGCTGCCTGCGTGGACGTCGAGGTCGACCCCGGCCAGCGCGACGGTCCCGCCGAACCGCTTGGCGAGCCCACGGACACGGACCAGAGGTTCCACGGACAACTCCGGTGGTCGGCCTGGCGGGTTCTTCCCGACTTCCACGAGCGATATTAGCTGGACGTATATCTATTTTTCGGATATTCACCGGCCTCGTGTGGCCTCAACGGGTCAGCGGCTGCTCACACCCCGTGCAGCCCGCATTCGGCCCAGATGACCTTGCCCTGCGGCGTATAGCGCGTCCCCCAGCTCTGTGACAGCTGAGCGACGAGGAAGAGCCCCCGGCCGTCCTCGTCGGTGGTGGCCGCCCGCCGTAGATGGGGAGCGGTGTCGCTGGTGTCGGAGACCTCGCAGATCAGGGTGCGGTCATGGAGCAGCCGTACCTGGATGGGCCCGGAGCCGTGCCGGATGGCGTTGGTGACCAGCTCGCTCAGCATCAGTTCCGCGGCGAACGCGGCCTCGTCGAGCCCCCAGTCGGCCAGCTGCCGCATCGCCGAGGCACGGACCTCGCTGACGACGGCCGGGTCCGCTGACACCTCCCAGGTGGCGATCCGATCGGGTTTCAGGGCGTGGGCGTGGGCGACGAGCAGCGCGATGTCGTCGTAGGGGCAGGCGGGCGCGACGGTGTCCAGGATGACCTCGCAGGTCTCCTCCGGTGTGCGTGCCGCGTGGGCCAGGGCGCCGCGCAGTTGATCGAGGACGACGTCCACGTCTCGCTTGCGGTCCTCGATGAGACCGTCGGTGTACAGCACCAGCCGGCTGTCCGCGGGCAGATCGATCTCGGCGGCCTCGAACGGCAGACCCCCGAGGCCGAGCGGAGGTCCGGCGGGCAGGTCAGGGAAGGACACCGTGCCGTCGGGCCGGGCCACCGCGGGCGGGGGGTGGCCGGCCCGGGCCATGGTGCACCGCTGCGAGGTCGGGTCGTAGACGGCGTACAGACAGGTCGCGCCGATGATGCCGGCGCCGTCGGATTCGGGGTCCTCCCGGTCGAGGCGGCCCACGAGATTGTCCAGGTGGCTGAGCACCTCGTCCGGAGGGAAGTCGAGTTCGGCGAAGCTGCGCGCCGCGGTGCGCAGCCGCCCCATGGTGGCGGCCGAGAGCATGCCGTGGCCCACGACGTCGCCGACGAAGAGGCCGATGCGCATGCCGGAGAGCGGGATGACGTCGTACCAGTCCCCACCGACGTCGGATTCGGCGGGCAGGTAGCGATGCGCGACGTCGACGGCGTTGTGGTCGGGCAGGCCTTGCGGGAGCAGGCTGCGCTGGAGGGCCAGGGCCAGGGTCCGTTCCCGGGTGTAGCGCCGGGCGTTGTCGAGGGACAGCGCCGCACGCGCGGCGAGCTCCTGGGCCAGCGACCGGTCGTCGTCCTCGAACGGGGCGGAGTCCTGTGCGCGGTAGAAACTGACGACGCCCAGGACGACACCGCGGGCGACCAGGGGCACGGCGATGAGGGAGCGCACCTGGCGCAGCAGCCGTTCGGAGTGCTCGGGGTCCTGCGCGAGCCAACCCGCGGCGGCCGTCAGGTCCGGCTCCATCACCGCCTGCCCGACCGTCAGTGACCGCAGCTGCGGCGTGGTCGAGCCGTAGCGGACCTGCTTGCCGACCGGCCAGAAGGGACAGCCGCCATGGGCGCCGTGGACCACCGTACGGAGCAGCTCGTCGGGGGGAGCGGCGGACTCCTCGCCGCGCAGGACGGCATCCGGCAGGTCGACGGTGACGAAGTCGGCCAGTCGCGGCACCGCCGTCTCGGCGAGCTCCTGGGCGGTACGGCGCACGTCCAGGGTGCTGCCGATGCGCGTACCTGCCTCGGACAGCAGCTCCAGACGCTGCCGCGCCGCGAGGGCGTACGTCCCCACCTCCGGTTCCCCCACCAGTACGAGCCCTCTGGCCGGGGCAGGGGGAGTGTGGTGATCGCCCCTGTCGCCGTCGAGGCCGGCCGTCGTGACGCCCTCGGCGCCCACGGCGACCCGGTCGAGGGCCGCGTCGGGACGGTGTCCGGACGGCGGCACGGCGGACAGACCCCCGGGCGTCGCGACGACCGATACCGCCTCGGGCCGTGAGGCCACCGCCGGGGCAGGTACAGCGGGCAGGCCCAGCGCCTCGTCGACCTGGTGCGGGATGGCGCCGGTGTCGCGGGGCGCGGGACCGGGGAGAACGGCCTCGACGACGAAGCCCTCCACCCCGGACGCACAGGTCATCGGACGGCTCACGAGCGTGATCGAGCGTCCGTCCGGCAGGGGGACATCGACGGCGGCCCGCTGCGCGCGGGAGAGCAGCTCCGCGGCCTCCTCCATGAGGATCGCCCGGTCTCCGGGGCGCAGCTCGGAAGCGAGTTCGGCCACGTCGACGCCGTGGTGAAGACCGGCGGCCGCCTGCGTCCCCGCGTCCAGGTACGCCCGCAGCAGAGCGCGCTCCCGGGTGGAGCTCTGCCGCAGCAGGCGCCGCTCGATGGCGTCGGCCGCCTTGCGGATCACCAGGTCCAGCGACGGGTCCTCGGCGTCGCGTGGATAGCCGAGGCACAGGACGCCCTCGACGCGCCCGCAGAGCGGATCGCGCAGGGGAAGCGCACGGCAGGCGCTGCCCTGGGAGCGCTCGGCGAAGTGCTCGGCACCGTAGACGCGGATGAGCTGCCGCTCCGCCAGGGCCAGACCGATGCCGTTGGTACCGGCGAACCGCTCGGCGAACACGAACCCCGGGACGCTCTGGATCGGCGGGAGGCTCCTGGCCAGCGACGCCTTTCCGAAACGGCGCAGGAGAACCGTTCCGTTCGCGTCGGCGACGGAGATGTTCATCTCGCTGCCGTCGAACCTGGACTGCAGCCGGTCCAGCACGGGTATGGCGGCGCGGACGATCCGGCCGTCGGCCTCGTAGTCCTCCCGGAACGGCAGCTCGGACTGGTTCGGCGACAGTCCCAGGGCCCGGGAGCGCTGCCAGGAGTCCAGGATCGGGGGCCGTACGCCCTCCGCGACCTGTTCGCCCTGGAGAAACCGCTCACGGGAACGCGCGGGGCCCGTGCCACCTGTCGCACGCCCCGTCAGCATCGGATCGCCGCCGGACCGGACCACCCGCTTCGCCTCATTCGAGCCCTCGACCATGCGCTCATCGGAAGAATCTGGCATTGATGAGAATACGGGCATTGGGGACGCGAGTCACGATGCGCAGGGCTCCGTACGCGGGGTGATCGGGCGGGGAGTCGGTCAGCCCCGGTGAGGGCGACGGGGTGGGGCCCAGGTCAGTCGGAGCCCGGATCGCCCGGCAGCAGTTGTTCGAACCACACCACCTTGCCCGAGCTCATCCGCGTCGCCCCCCAGCGCAGTGCCAGGTGGTCGACCAGGAACAGCCCGCGGCCCCCCTCGTCACTCAGGCGGGCGTGCCGCATCCTCGGCACCAGCGGCGAGTCGTCGCCGACCTCGCAGCGGAGCACGTCCGTGCGCAGCAGTCGTAGCGTGATCGGCCGGGAAGCGAAACGTACGGCGTTCGCCACCACCTCGCTGACCAGGAGCTCGGTGGACTCCGCGAGGGGGTCGAGCTCCCACTGCCGCAGCGTTCTGCGGGTCAGCCGACGAGCCTGCCGCGCGGTCTGGGGGCGCGGGGCCAGATACCAGTACGCGACCTTCTCCGGCTCGATGCCCTCGAACCGGGCGGCGAGCAGCGCGATGTCGTCGTCCCGGTCGCCCGCCCCGACCGTGCCGAGCGCCTCGTCGCACAGCACCTCCAGCGCCGGGGACCCGTACCTCGACGCGGCCGCCTGCAGCCTCGCCCGCAGCCGCTCCATCCCGCTCAGCACATCCGCGTCGCGGGACTCGACCAGGCCGTCGGTGTACAGCAGCAGCGCCGCTCCGGCCGACGCGTGCAACTCGGTGGACTCGAATCCGCCGGTGCCCACGCCGATGGGCGCTCCGGGCGGGACCCGCAGAATCTCCCCGCGGCCGTCGGGGTGGAGGAGCATCGGCGGCAGGTGGCCGGCGTTGGAGACCAGCAGCCGGTGCAGGACGGGGTCGTACATGGCGTACAGGCACGTCGCCGTGTGCTCGGTGCCCAGCCGTCCGGCCTGTTCGTCGAGATGGTGCAGGACCTCGTCGGGGGGCAGATCGAGCAGGGCCAGGGTCTGCACCGTCGTGCGCAGCTGGCCCATGATCGCGGCCGATGTCATCGAGTGGCCCATCACGTCGCCGATGACCAGCGCGACCCGGTTGCCGGGCAGCGGGATCGCGTCGTACCAGTCGCCGCCGACCTGCGCGGTCCGGGAGGCCGGCAGATAGCGGCTGGCCAGCCGGACCCCGGGGGGCTCGGGCAGGGACGGCGGGAGCATCGTGCGCTGGAGCGCGTCGGCGACCGAGGCCTCACGCGCGAACAGGGTCGCCTTGTCGATGCCGAGGGCGGTGTGCGTGGCGAGCTGGGAGGCCACGAGCATGTCGTCGCCGGTGAAGCCGGACCGGCCGGGGCCGCGCAGCAGGACGACGCTGCCCAGGGCATGGCTGCGGCCGTGCAGCGGAGCGATGATCAGCCGTCGTCCGGGCGGTGCGGCGACCCGCGGCGGGTCGGCACCGCCGAGCAACTCGGCCGCCGAGGACGTGATATCCGGGGTGTCCCCGAACACGGGTCGCCCGCCCTCCAGCAGCTTGGCGAGCACACCGTCGGCAGCGGGGCGTACGACCTCCGTCGCTTCCACGCGCGGCGCATCCGGGTCCAGCGGGGAGATGCGGTCCGTGGTGTGCAGGCGTAGAACGGCGGGAATGGCGGTGGCCTCGTCCCCGACCGGAAGCGGGTCGTACAGATGGACGAACGCCGCGTCGGCGAACGCCGGGACCGCCGCCCGGCACAGCTCGTGCAACGTCTCGTCCAGATCGATACCGCGGGCGATCCGCCGGGTCGCCGCGTCCAGATAGCGGAGCCTGTCGGTCTGCGGTCCGGTGGGATCCGGTCCGGCGTCTCCCCGGTGTTCGGCGGGACCTTGGGGGTGTCCGGCAGAAGCTTTCCCCTCCGGCCCGCGCGGCTTCGCGTCACCGGCCTCATCGCCGGCGGTCTCGCCCGAGGCCCTCGACGGTGACGAAGCGGGAGGCGGCGACCCGTGCGGGAGCGCACCCGGCGTCGCGGCGTGTCCCTGTCCGCCCGCCGCTTGTCCGTCGGCGCCCTCGCCGGCTCCGAGGCGCTTCGTCATCACTTGTACGTCCTTCCCGCGCTGCGGGCCCCCGCCGTGGCGGGTGGATCACAAGGCGTCAGGCCTTCCGTCGTCTGCACCGCAGGAAGATCTGCACCTCGGGCTGGACGTCCGCGGTCGCCGGAGCGTACGTGTATGAGGACTCGTCGGAGATCTCGAAGCCCGCCGCCTCGACGACCTCGCGCAGCTCGTCCCGCAGATAGCCGGAGACCCGGATCGTCTCGCCGATGAAGGGGATCGAGAAGTCGTCCACATCCGCTTCCACCATCGACAGCGTGAACAGCCCGCCCGGAACCAGCAGGTGGTGGACGGTGCGCAGGGCGAGGGGGATCTCCGCGCGCGGGAGCATCAGCAGGGAGAAGAAGGCCGTCACCGCGTCGAAGCGGCCGAGGTCCAAGGGGCCTTCGGGCCGCAGATCCGCGATGTCCGCCCGATGGAACCGCCCGTTCGGCACGTTCTTGCGGGCGAGCGCGAGCATCCCCTCCGACAGATCGACACCGACGACCTCGAACCCCGCCTTCGTCAGCTGCAGAGCGGTGGGGACCCCGGTGCCGCACCCCAGGTCCATTACGCGGGACCCCGCGGGCAAGGCGCCGACGAGCCACTCGGCGGACGCGACCTGCCCTTCCTTGTGCGGAAAGGCCTCGTCGTAGCGCTCGCCGATGGCGTCGAAGGCCTCGGCCTGACCTGTGCGGTCGAGCTGGACGCTCCCGTAGCCGACCTCGTCGTCGGGGCTGCTCACAGGGACTCTCCTTCGACGCCTATAGGCGATTTTGTCATAGTTATAGAGGCGTGGCTCCGGTCTGAACAGGGCGAGGACGGCAGTCACGGACGCCGGCCACGGACATCAGTCACCGTCGCGAGGCACTCCTCGTGGTCACAGCCGGACCGGCTTTCGGGCCGAGCCCGGTTCCGACCTGCGTAGCAGCCTCTGTGGCCTCATTCTCCTGCGGTGTCCCGCAGGTTCCTACCTGTTTCGGACGCGTATCCGCGCGCTGGCTGGGAACCAGCAGCGGTGGAAGCAGCACGAGACGAGTCACCGCGGCCGACGGTAGACGGGCCGAAGAAGGTGTGATGGCGACCGAATCGCGTGGGAGCGGCGGCGATACACCGTCCTCCGAGAAGATTCAGGACTGGGAGGCCAGGTTTGACGGGGGGTTCGGCGATGTGACGAGAGCGCGCCTCAGCGCGGAGGAGTTCCTGACCACGCTCGCGCGGTCCGCGCCGCCGGCGACCCCTGAGTACCGCGACGACATCCTGTTGGTCGTCAGCGAGCTGGCCGCCAACGCGATCCAGTACGCTCCGGGGCCGCTCAGGCTGATGATGCGCAGGACCTTCGACGGCGTACACGTGACGTTCAGCGACACGAGCGTCACCCCGCCGGCGCCGCGCCCGTTCCACCCGGGCACCGGCAGCGGCGGCGGAATCGGCTGGTATCTGATCCACACCCTGTGCGACCAGGTCAGCGTGGTGGTGCGCGAGGACGGCAAGGACGTGCACGCGTTCCTGCCCTGGTGAGTCACCCGCTCACCCGCGCCGCGCACCTGGCCCATGAGCGAACGCTCAGGTCAGTGGCACCAGCACGCTGACGGTCTTGCCGCCCTCGCGGCGGTGTTCGATGCGGATCTCGCGGGCCAGGCGGATGATCAGCGGCCATCCGTATCCGCTGCCTTCGTGCGCCTGGGGCAGCGTGCCGGGCCCGTACGCGGCGGTGGGGACGGTCTCGCTGTAGTCGTGCACGCTCAGCCGCACCCCCTCCGGAACGGGGTTCACCTCGAACCCCGCGAGGCCGCGGCCGTGCCGGATGGCGTTGGTGACCAGTTCCGACACGACCAACAACAGATCGATCACGGCTGTCTCAGCCGTCGGGCCGGACGAGTCATGCCCGTGCGCTTCCACGACCGACCGCACGTAACTGCGTGCCGCCGCCGCGCTGGTGATCGGGACCGACCCGGTGTGCGCCGTCCGGCTGTCCCTGGCAGGACGGCGCTCGGCCGGCATCACGGTCGCTCGTTCGCCGCCCGCGGGATGCTCGTTGTTACCCGAGCATCGCGGGCGTGCACCAAGAGGGCTGTGGCTTCTGTCACTTCACCATTCCTCGCACGCTGTCGACTCCGCTCCTCGTCGTCCGTCTCCATGGGTTCGCCTACCCGCGTGTGCCCGAATCATGGGGTAACGCGGCGTAGTAGGCACCAACGGCCGACAAGTATGCGGGATCGAGGGTCTCGCGGTCCGTCGTGAAACCGGGTGCCGCCTTGGCCGCCGCCCGGGTGCACCCCACCGCGATCGTGCGGGCCTCCATGTCGATGCCGGTGACCGTGCCCGCCGGAATCAGCAGACTTCGGCCGAACACCCACGCGCCCGTGTCGACGACCAGGTGTCGCAGGGGAGTGTCGTCGGCCTGGCGATCCACATGGCCGATGACCCCGTCGGTCGCCTGGACCGTGAACCCGGTGAGCGTCAGCCCGTCCTGGTGACCGCTCCCGGGAGGGTACGACCAGATTCTGTCGGTGCTCACATCGCTTCCACCTTCCTGCCGTTGCGGTCTTCCACCGCGCCGCTCCGCTCGCCCGCGCTTCCCGCGCTCTTCGCACCCAGGCCCGGTTCAGCCGACGATCGCCGACTCCTGCGCCGGTGGCTCGCCCCTGTCGGCGATGCCCGCGGGCCGCTTCGCCGGTACTACGGGGTCGTGCGCGGCGGCGAGCAGGCGGCGGGCCATCTTCAGGGCCTGGCCGACCTCGCGCGTTCCCGTCGACACGCACAACGTGTAGGCCAGGTCCTGTGCGCGCAGGTCACGCCCGCCCTGGCCGGCCGCACCGTCGCCCTCGTCGGCCATGAGCGACTCGTACTCTTCGACGAGCCTGCGCAGCATTGCCGGATGGGGCGTCAGCATGGGTATCCGCTCCTGGGATAAGTGGTCTTCGTGCCCGCCGCCGATCGGGAAGGCCGGGGAGGCCGGAACCGTCGGAACGGCCGGGCTCGGCGGGACGGTCTGGGCCGTCGGGGAGGCCAGGACCGGGGGTGCGGTGCGCCGGAAGTCCGGCCCCTCCCGCGTCACCCGGACCGGCCGTCGTCGCCGCGGTGCTCCGAGCACCTGTCCTGGTCGAGGACCTCGTCCCGAACCCGTGCGCAGCACCGGCTGATGAGGCGAGAGACATGCATCTGGGAGATGCCGAGCTGATCGGCGATGCGGCTTTGCGTCATGTCCTCGAAGAAGCGCAGGTACAGGATGGTGCGCTCGCGCTCGGGCAGTCGGCGCAGCCCCTCCTTCGCCGCCTCTCGGTCGATGACGACGTCGTACGCCTCCTCGCAGCTGCCGATGGTGTCGGCGAGGCTGTAACCGTCGTCGCTCGCGGACATCTCGGCGTCCAGGGACAGGGTGCTGAAGCTGTCCAGTGCCTCAAGACCCGCGTTCACCTCGTCCTCGGTGAGCCCCGTGTATGCGGCGATCTCGGTGACCGAGGGCGTGGAACCGCCGGAGGTCTGGGTGAGTTCGCGGCGTGCGATGCGTACCTTGTTGCGCAGTTCCTGGACGCGGCGGGGGACCCGCAGGGCCCACATCCGGTCGCGGAAGTGCCGCTTGATCTCGCCGGTGATGGTGGGCACGGCGTAGCTCTCGAAGGCCCCTCGTCCGGGCTCGTAGCGGTCTATCGCCTTGACCAGTCCCAGCGCCGCGACTTGGCGCAGATCCTCCAGCGACTCACCGCGGTTGCGGAACCGGCCCGCGATGCGGTGCGCCATGGGCAGCCACGACTTGGTCAGCTCGTCGCGTACGGCCTCTCGTTCTGGCCCGTCGGGCAGTGCGGCCAGACGGTCGAAGTCGGCCGCGGTGTCGGGGGCGTCGTCGTGGACGCGTCCGCCGGACACGCGGGGGCGGGCAGAGTTGTTGTCGGAACCATGTGCGGACGTTTCAACCAGCATGAGAGAACAGCTCCTGAACGACTTTCTCAGGCAAACTCCGTGGGAAACGGTGCAGGGCTCGTAGGCCCCGGAGCGATCACATCCGTCGCACCGGTGCGCCTCTGTTCCGAAGCACGAACTCCCGCATGCCCCACGACTTCCGCCGCAAACGGCCTCGGATGCACTGGCGATGACGGAATGCTCCGCGCCGATCCGGGGCCTCCGCGGCCGGGTGCCCGGAATCGGCCACGGGGAGTGGTGACTTCACGCCAGAACTCCCCACCTCGGCGAAGTCCGAGCGAATCAGGGGGAGTGAGCCGCGCGAACTCGGGCACACGGGGGGAGGCAATGGGTTCCGGTAACCGGGGAGGGCGGCATGGCAGCCGTGACGGTGGCGCAGGCAACGGCCACGGCACAGGAGACGGTCACGACGGACGAGGCGGCGCTGCCGCTGATCGAGGATCCGACGAGGGTGAGGCCGCAGGACGCACGCGAGTTGTCGCGGCAGTTCTTCGACCGACTGGTCATGCTCGAGGAGGGCACGCACGAGCACCAGTACGTGCGCAACACCCTGATCGAGATGAACCTCTCACTCGTGCGGTACGCGGCATCGCGCTTCCGCGCCCGCGGGGACTCTCTGGAGGACATCGTCCAGGTCGGGACCATCGGGCTGATCAAGGCCATCGACCGTTTCGAGGTGTCCCGCGAGGTCGAGTTCACCACGTTCGCCGTCCCGTACATCGTCGGCGAGATCAAGCGCTTCTTCCGCGACACGAGCTGGGCGGTCCATGTGCCGCGCCGGTTGCAGGAGGCGCGGGTGGAGCTGGCCAAGGCGACGGAGGAGCTCAGCTCCCGGCTGGGCCGTACGCCCACCACGCGCGAGCTCTCGGAACTGATGTCGCTGTCCGAGGAAGAGGTGATCGAGGCCCGCAAGGCCTCCAACTGCTATCAGTCCGCCTCCCTCGACGCGGCCGTCACCGGTGACGCCGAGAACGGCGAGTCCGTGCTGGCCGATCTCCTCGGTGAGGAGGATCCGTCGCTGGAACTCGTCGAGGACTTCCACTCGTTGGCGCCCTTGATCGCAGGGCTGGACGACCGCGAACGCCGGATCATCCATCTGCGTTTCGTCGAGGAGCTCACCCAGGCACAGATCGCCGAACGGATCGGCGTCTCCCAGATGCATGTCTCCCGGCTCATCAGCCGCATCATCAAGCAACTGCGCGCCGGGCTGCTGGAGCCAGGGGTGGCCTGAGCCCTCAACAGCAGCCCTCAACGGTGCCTACCGGGTGGGCCCGCAGCCGACCGGCCGCGGGCCCACCCGCACGTCTCAGCGCCTTTGCAGCAGCGTCACGCGTGGACGTACCCGGGTTCCGGCCTACGACCTCCGCCGGGCCGCGGCCCCCCGGTCCGCGTCAGTGTCTGTCGGTAGACCGCCGATGCTCCGCCGCCATGGCGATGACCGCGGTGACCCGTTTGCCGCCGGCTGGAATGTCGGACACGAGCACGGCACGTGACAGTCGGCAGACGATCGGCCAGCCGCGGCCTCCGAGGCGGTGTCGTCCGTGGTGGTCGACGGGGTCCTGGGCGACGGGTCGTCGCCGTTCGCGGTCGCTGACGGACACGTACAGATCCCGGCCCACGACCTTCACATCGAAGCCGGTGACGCCGCCACCGTGCAGCATCGCGTTGGTCGTCAGCTCCGACGCCACCAGCAGCGCGTCCGAGAGCGTGTCCGGCGTGCACATGACGCCCCGGACGCGCGACTGCTCGGACAGGACGCGCCGCACGGCTCCGCGTGCCTCGGCCGGACTGCGCGGCGCTCCGCACAGACGGCCCGCCGAATCCGCGGTGGCGCCGGTCCGATACTTCTCGCTCATCCTTTCGCTCCCTGACACAGGCGACGTCACACAACGAGGAGACCGAGAGCCCGCCGTGGGTCCCTGAGGGACCCCGCAGGCCCGAGTTCCCGTCCTCCTCCACAAAAGCGTGTGCTTTCTCTCTCATCGCGTGACCAGTCGACCGGCGGCCAAACCGCCGTCCGGGCCCCGCCCGTGCAAAAGCAGCCAGAAGCGTGACCACATACCGCTGCCTCGCACCGGCTCTGTGTGCTGCGGGGATTAAGGGGTAGGCGGGCGAACGCGCCGACGGGACCGGCACGGAATTTTTCGCTCCGTGACGCATCGAATCCGCCCGTCGGGGCACTCGTCCTGATCGCCAATGCCTGTGGGAGGTACTTGTGTCCGTTGCCCAGAATCCCTTGTCGATCAAGGTGGAAGTGCCCCGTGAGGACGCCGTACTCCTCACGGTCGAGGGTGACCTGGACATGGATACGGCCACCGAGTTGCAGCACCACCTCGCCAACCAGCTCCACCACGGCCGAAAGCACTTCATGCTCGATATCGCCGGCGTTCCCTTCATGGACTCGTCCGGCATGAACATCGTCCTGCGCGCCTATCAGGAGGTACGAGAGATTTCGGGCGGTGTGTACGTCATCTCCCCGACGCCGGCCGTCCGCCGGATCATGGATCTGACCGGTGTCAGCATCACCGTGCCGATCGTGGCGAGCGCCGAGGAGGCGCTGGCCGTGGCGGACGCGGGGCCCGGCGTCGAGCCGCCCGTCCGAGCGGAGGAGTGAAGGCCGCCTGCCGGAGAGGCAGTTCATCGATCCCGTCCGCGCCCGCAAGGACAACAGTTGCCGTTTGACAACTATGGCCATGAGGCAACAGAGTGAGCGGGTCAAGCGCGGGGAGGGGTGTGGAACGTGCCGGTCAGCAAGGATGACGGCCCGCGTCGCCGAGCGGCGATGCGCAACCGGCCCCGCCCCGCCGACGCCCCGGGGCGGGGATGGGACTCACGCACTCCGGACGTCGGAGGCCTCGTCGCCCTCGTGGATCTCCGCGAAGGCCGCGGCGCAGAACGCCTCCAGGCCTTCCAGCAGCGCGGTCCGCTTCGAGACGGGCATCTGTTCCAGTACGGACTGCAGGGCGGCCTCACGGCGTGCGCGCAACTCCGTCAGGAAGGTCCGTCCGCGACGGCTCAGGTGCAGACGCAGTTCGCGGCGGCTGGCGGCGCTCGGCTCCCGCTCGACGAACCCCACCGCCTGGAGCCGGTCGCACAGCCGACTGGTCGACGGCGGCGTGGAGCCGAGGGCCTCGGCCAGCATGCGCAGGTTGATCCCGTCGCTGTGCTCCAGGATGAAGAGCACGCGGATCTGGGAGGCGGACACCGGCGCCGTCGAGGCGCGGCCCCACAGGACCTCCAACAACTCGGCGGCCTCGGAGGTCACACGCGCCACCTCGTCCGGGCGCGGCTGCGAGTAGGAGGAAGTCACGCTCCCACTCTTTCAGGCTTCACGGGCACTGTCAGCTCACCGGTTCGGGCAATACGTACAGAACACTAGATATCGGCACGAAGGACCGACGGACGGCGTCCGCGGCAGCGCGGGTCCGGCGCCGTCACTGTGACAGGAATGGCGTATCCAACATCGTGAACAGATTCGTGGCAGCCGAGCGGGCGCTTCGCGCCGCGGCCCCGCACCGGCTGGTGGACGCGGTCCGTGAAGTGCTGTGCGACGAGTACGGGGCGAAGAGCGTCCAGCTCTTCCTGGCCGACTACAGCCTGGCCACGCTCCAGCGCGTCCTCATGGCTCCGGGCCCGCCCGAGTCCGTGCCTGCACACGTCGGCCCCGCCGGACGGGCCTTCGGCTCCCAGGAACCGTTCGTCGAGAAGCTCACCGACGGCGAGGTGCGCCTGCACCTGCCGGTGACCGTGCGCGGCGACCGGCTCGGGGTGCTGGCGGTCACGATGCCCTCCGCCGACCGGGCGGCCGAGTGTCTGGACGAACTGGCCGAAGTGGCTCAGGTACTGGGGCACGAGGTGATCGTCGCCGACCGGGACACCGATCTGTACCTCCGGGCGCGCCGCACCGACCGGCTCACCCTGGCGGCCGAGATGCAGTGGCAGCTGCTGCCCGGCCGGTCCTGCGCGCGCCCCGAGTACGCGCTGGGTGCCCAACTGGAGCCCGCCTACGCCATCTTCGGCGACAACTTCGACTGGTCCGCGAGCGCCGACGGCCTGATGCTCTACATCACCAACGGCATGGGCGAGGGCATCGAGGCCGCCCTCCTGACCAACCTGGGCATCAACGCGCTGCGCAACGCACGGCGTGCCGGCCTGTCCATCGAGGACCAGGCCGCCCTCGCCGACCAGGCCGTCTACGCCCAGTACCGCGGCGACGCCTACCTCTCCGTGCTCCTGCTCGACCTCGACCTGCGCAGGGGCCGGCTCCGGGTCGTCGACGCCGGCTCCCCGCAGATGCTGCGGCTGCGCGGCCGTACCGCCGCATCCGTCGACCTGGAGGCGCAGCTCCCGCTCGGCATGTTCGAGGAGTCGGACTACGTCTCCCACGAGATCGACATCGAGCCCGGTGACCGGCTCGTCTTCGCCAGCGACGGGGTGCACGCGGTCGCCGCGCCCGGCGGTGAGCGCTACGGGGAGCGCTCGCTGGCCCGCGCCATCGTGTCCACCAGCCTGCTGCCGGCGGCCGAGGTCCCCCGTGCCGTCCTGCGAGAACTGGCAGGTCACCGCGGCACACCCATGGCCGACGACGACGCGCTCGTCGTGTGCCTCGACTGGTTCGGGCCGCCCCAGGAGCCCTGACCGAAGTGTCCGGCGCCGCCCCGTACGGTCGGGGCGGCGCGCAATGTAGGAGGAGGGAAGCAAGTGCCGGAGCAGCGAACGGCAGAGGACCGATTCGGCCCGGTGGAGGTGGTCGCGGACTTCCTGCGAGGGCGCCGGGAGCAGATCGCCCAGCGCTGGGCCGACGCGGCGGTGTTCCGCACCGTGTTCACCGTCTCCCGGGACGAGGCGGTGGAAGCCGGCCGGGCCGTGGTCGAGGCCCTGGCCGCGGTGGCCGCCTCGGGGCGCGTGGAGGACTCGGAGGCGGACGGATTCACGTTCGTGCGCGAGCAGTTGACCCGTACGGCGCAGTCCCGGGCTCGGGCCGGCGCGACCGCCGGGCAGATCTCGGCCGAGATGGACGCGCTGCGACCGCTCGTCACCGACCTGCTGCTCGAAGAACTCGCCGACGCGCCCTCCGAGCACCGGCGGGAGTGCGTGACGGCCCTGATCGTGCTGATGGGCACGCTGCGCCTGGTCATGCTGGAGGCGACGACGACCGCCGGGCAGGAACTCATCAACCGCCAGCGGCTCGAACTGCTCGAGATCGCCACCCCCGTGATCAAGCTGTGGGAAGGCATCGTCGCCGTACCGCTGATCGGTACGCTCGACAGCGCCCGCACCCAGGTGGTGATGGAGACGCTCTTGGACGCCGTCGTGGAACAGCACGCCCGGATCGCGATCCTTGACATCACCGGAGTGCCGACCGTCGACTCCCTGGTGGCGCAGCACCTGATGAAGACCGTGGCGGCGGCGCGGCTGATGGGGGCGGAGTGCATAGTCTCCGGGATCCGGCCGGCCATCGCGCAGACCATCGTCCACCTCGGCATCGACCTGAGCTCGGTGCTCACCCGCGCCAGCCTCGCGGACGCCCTGGCCTACGCGCTGCAGCAGCACGGCGCGCACATCGTGCCGGACCCGGCCTCGCCCGCGGAGCCCCAGTGACCGGCGCCGCCACCTACCCGCACGAAGGGCATGTGCCCGTACTGCGTCTCGGCGGGATCCTCCTGGTCACCCTCCAAGGGGACCTGTACGACAGCACGGCCGAACGGCTCCGGCAGGACATCGGCGAGACCGTCTCCGACAGCGCGGTCACCGGTGTCGTCATCGACGTCTCCGGTGTCGAGATCGTCGACTCCTTCATGGGCCGTGTCCTCAGTGACGTCGCGGCCATGACCCGGCTGCTGGCCGCGCAGACCGTGGTGGCGGGGATGCGCCCGGCGGTGGCCATCACGCTGGTGGAACTCGGCCTGACCCTGCCGGGGTTGCGCACCGCTCTCAGCACGGAGGAGGCCATGCTCCTGCTCGGCGCCGAGGTGTCGGCCCTGCCCCGTGACGGGCGCGCCCGCCGGGAGCGCCCGTGACCCACAGCACCGGCAGCGTCTCCGCCTGCCTGCCGATCCACTCGGACCTCGACCTGGTCCGGGCGCGGCAGCATGTGCGGCAGGTGACGGCCCAGCTCGGGTTCGGTCTGGTCGAGCAGACCAAACTCGTCACCGCGGCCAGCGAGCTGGCGCGCAACGCCCTCGTCCACGGCGGCGGGGGCCGGATGGAGTGCACCGAGGTGACCAGCGGTGGGATACGGGGACTGCGGCTCGTCTTCAGCGACGAGGGCCCCGGCATCGCGGACCTTGACCAGGCCCTGTCCGACGGCTACACCTCAGGAGAGGGACTGGGGATGGGCCTGGGCGGTGCCCGGCGCCTGGTCCACGAGTTCTCCATCGACAGCCGTCGCGGCGTCGGCACCACCGTGACGGTGACGTCCTGGATCTCCAGGCCGCCCCGTCCGCGCGAGGCGCCCTGATGCCGCGCGTCTGGGAGGTGCCGGTGCACGACTCGACCCGGGTACGCGATGTCCGTATGGCGGCCCGGGACGCGGCCGACCGTGCCAGGCTGCCCGAGGACCGGGTCGCCGCCGCCGAGCTCGTGGCCACCGAACTCGCCACCAACCTGCTGAAGCACGCCGGTGGCGGACGGATACTCCTCGACCTCGTGGGCCCGCCCGTCCCGGCCTACGCCGACGAGAGGATCCCGCTGGTGCAGATCATGGCCGTCGACCACGGGCCCGGCATGTCCGACACCGGCGCGGCACTGCGCGACGGCTACTCGACCGCCGGCTCCCTCGGCGCGGGCCTCGGCACCTGCCTGCGCGCCGCCGACGGCTTCGGCCTGCACAGCGCACCCGGGCGCGGAACCATCGCCATGGCCAGGATCGCCGCTCGGACCGGCCACGACAGCGGCGGCCCGCTCCCGGTGCGGGCGGGCGGAGTCAACGTCCCGCTCGCGGGCGGGGAGTTCTCCGGCGACGCCTGGGCGTCCATACGGACGGCCGACCGCGTGACGCTGATGCTCGCCGACGGTCTCGGCCACGGTCCCGAGGCCGCCCGAGCCTCCTCCGCCGCGGTGGAGGCGCTCCGGAACGCGCCGCACCTGCCCCCGCCCGACCTGCTGCGGCGCATGCACGCAGCCCTGGGCGCCACCAGGGGCGCGGCCGTGGCCATCGCCCAACTCGACATGGCCGCAGGGAAGTTGTCGTTCGCCGGAGTGGGCAACGTGGGCGCACGGCTGCACCACGGCGACACCTGGCGGGGCCTGGTCTCACGCCCCGGCATCGTAGGAGCCCACCTCCCCACGCATCTTCCGCAGCACCAGGAGACCTGGACCGACGGGAGCCTCCTGGTCCTGCACAGTGACGGCCTGCCGAGCCGCTGGAGTCCCGGCCCCGTCGTTCACGCCCAGTCGTCCCTCGACCCCGCCGTGATCGCCGCCTCGATCGTGCGGGACGCCAGCAGCTCCGCCCGGCCGGTACGCGACGACACCGCCGTCGTCGTGCTGAGCCCCTGCCCCTCGGACCGCTCTCCATGAACCGCACCTGGCACGTCCACACCATCACCGACGCCGCGCAGGCCCGCATCGGCACGGCCCGCCTGGCCGTCTCGAGCGGAGTGACCACCGTCGAGCGCGCGCGTCTGGTGACCGCGCTGACCGCACAGCTACGGCAGTGCCTCACCAAGGGAGGCGAGTGGCGGGTCGGCGTGGCGGTGACCCCGGCCCCCGGTGGCGGCGTCTTCCGCGTCGAGGTGGACTCGGCCGCACGCCGCCCGGACGACCTGCGTCCCCCGTGGCAGGCGTCGGTATCCTGCGCCGAGGACGCGGACCTCTCCGGTGAGCCCGCGATCGACGACCCGACCACACTCGCCGAGGCCCTGTTCGGCGCCGACGAGGACGCGGCCCTGCTGCTGGAGCGCCTCGACGAGCAGGAGGCGATGGTCGCCTTCCACCGGGAGGAACTCCACCAGACCAACCAGGGCGTGCTGGCGCTCCACGCCGAGCTGGACGCCGCCGGCCGGGCCCAGCGCGAGCTCTTCGACGCCGAGCAGAAGGCCCGCAAAGAGGCGGAGAACGCCCGCGGCCGACTGACCTTCCTCGCCGATGCCAGCGCCGCGCTGACGGCCTCCCTCAACCACGAGGCCATCGTGCGGTTGCTGCCCGCCCTGCTGGTGCCGCGCTACGCCCGCTCCGTCGACGTATGGCTGTTCGACGACATGGACGACGCCCTGCGCAGCGGTCCCCATGCGGCCGCCGCCGTCCTCGCGGCCCGGCGCGGCCGCCCCCAGTACGCCGCCGACCACCCCGGCCATCTGGCCGGCGTCGACGACCAACCGCCCTCGGCCCTCGACCCCGCCCGGCCCCTGCTGTGCATCCCGCTGCTCACCCGCTGGGCGCCACAGGGCGTCCTCACCCTGTCCGCACCCGACGAGCGCTGGGACGCCGACGACGCCGTCATGCTGATCGAGCTGACCCGAAGAGCCAGCATCGCCCTGGAGAACGCCCGGCGCTTCGAACACAACCGCGACATCGCCGAGACCCTGCAACGCGCCCTGCTCACCGACCTGCCCACCACACCCGGCCTGAGCCTGGCCGCGCGCTACCTCCCGGCCACCCGGGGCCTGAACATCGGCGGTGACTGGTACGACGCCTTCCGCCAGCCCGACGGCAGCCTGATCACCGTCGTCGGAGACGTCACCGGACACGGGCTGCACGCGGCGGTGATGATGAGCCAGCTGCGCACCGCCCTGCGCGCCTACGCCGTCGACGGCAGCAGCCCCGGCCAACTCCTGACCCGGCTGCATCTGTTCCTGCACCGTCTGCGCCTCGACCTCTACGCCACCGCGGTCATCGCACGCTTCCACCCCCACGACCGCACCCTCACCTGGGCCGCCGCCGGGCACCCGCCACCGGTCCTGCGCGCCCCCGACGGCCAGGTGCACACCCTCGACGCCAAACCCGGCGCCATGCTGGGCATCCCCTTGAGACAGGAGATCGCCGACCACACGGCGCCGCTGCCGCCCGGATCGACGCTGGCGCTGTACACCGACGGGCTGGTGGAGCGCCGCGCCCACGGGATCGACCCCGGCATCGAGCGGCTCGCCGAGGCGCTGGGCGGCTTCGGGCCGGGCGAACTCGAAGAGGATCTGGAGGGGTCGGCCGACCGGCTTCTGCATCCGCTGCTGCACGACTCCGAACACGACGACGACGTATGCCTGTTGCTGTGCCATGTGCACGACGACGGGCGTTCGGAGCGGGTGCCCGGGGTCTGAGCCTGCCACGTCAGTTCTCGTTCCCGGTGTTCGCCCCCGGCTCGGTGCCGACGGGGAGTCCGGCCTCGGCAAAGGCGCGCAGAACCTGTTCGAGCCGCTCGGGTGGAAAGCCGTCGAGGGCGGTGGCCAGACGCACCGAAAGCCCCTCGGTGACATCCGCCAGGAACACCCGCCCCCGGTCCGTCACCTCCAGCCGCACCTCGCGCCGGTCGCCGGGCCGCACGCTGCGCCGGAGCAGTCCGGCGGCTTCGAGCCGGTCGCAGAGCCGACTGGCGGTGGGCAGCCCGACACGCAGGTGCTCGGCCAGGGCGGTGAGATTGAGCGCGGGCCGTCGGCGCACGGTCCGCAAGGCGCGTATCTGACGCGGAGACAGGCGCGGACGGACGTCCTCGACGGCCGAGAACCACAGCGCCACCAGGTCCTCCACGACTTCGACGATCTGCTCGCCGACGAGGTGGGAGGGGATCTGGGGATCCTGTTCGCGGCGCATGGTCCGTCATCCTTCGAGTCTCACCGTCGACTCCGGTTTGGATTCATCAGTGCAAGGGCCCTACCCGAAGCGGTCGAGAGTACACAGATGCGACGGCGACGGATGCGAGACCGGGCCTGCCATGCGCTATGAGTGCCGAATCCCGTTCGCAAGGCGAGGGATGAGAACGGCGGAGGGGGCGGCGAGTTCGGCCCATAGCGGCTCCACGTGGGGCAGCGGAGGGGGGCGGGGATCACGTGCTGGGGACGTCGATGCGGCGACGTTACGAAAGGGTCTTATCGGGGCATTCCTTCCCTTTCGTCGGCGTAGCTTCTGCCGCTTCCGGAACTCCCCGGGGATTCACGTGGATCTTGGGACCGACTCCGGCGCCCTGCGGACGTTCGCCCGCGAGAACCGGGCCGACCTCGTCGAGGCCGACCGTGGCCGCGATGAGGGGCCTGGGGTCGACCGTTCCGGACGCGTAGGCCTGGATGGTGGCGTCCAGGGCGGGGGAGGCGGACAGCACGCCGACCGCGGTCACGTCCTTGAGGACCAGCCGGCGGGTGTCGATCCCGCTCGGCTCGCCGGCCAGCCCGATGTACACGACACGACCGCCCGGTTCGACCAACTCCAATGCCCGCTGCGGCAGATGAGCGGCGTTCGAGGCATCGACGACCGCGTTGAAGGGCAGCTGAGGAAGGGAGCGCTCGTCCCACACCTGCTCGAAGCCCAGGGAGCGGGCGAACGCGGGGGAGTTGCCGGGCCGGTCCAGCAGATGGACTTCCGCGCCGGCCGCCCGCAGGAACATCGCGACGAGAAGGCCGATGGCCCCGGGCCCCAGCACCAGAACACGGTCCCCGGCGTGCGGTGCCGCCGCCCGTGCCGCGCGCAGGGCATTGCCGCCGGGCTCGACGAGCGCCCCGAGCGCGGCATCGACCGAGTCGGGCAGAGCGTGCAACGAGGTGGCCGGTACCGCGAGTTGCTCCGCCAGGGCACCGGGCCGCGCCCCGCGGATGCCGACCTCCTGCCGCTTGTCGCACACATGCTGACGGCCGCGCACACAGCGGCGGCAGCCGCCGCAGCCGAGCATCGTGTCGCCCATGACACGGCGCCCGATCCATCCCGGGTCGACACCGTCCCCGACCGCCGCCACCCGCCCGGCCCACTCGTGACCGGGCCGCATCGGATAGCTGGAGTGCCCCTGGTGGAGATAGGCCATGTCGCCGGTGAAGAACTCCATGTCGGTGCCGCACACGCCGACCCGCTCGACGTCGACGACGACTTCACCGGGCGCGGCCACCGGCGCCGGGAGGTCCAGGACCTCGTACGCGCCGGGGGCGGTCAGGACGAAGGCGCGCATCAGGAGTGGGGCTCGCCGAGTGGACCGAGCAGCGCGTCGATCTCGTCGCGGGCCGAGACGAGGGCGGCCGGCGGGGTCACCCGGGTCAGCTCCTCAAGTCCAACACTCTCCGAGAACCGTGGTCTGCCGAACAGCCGTACGTCTGCGTATGCTCCATGGCGTTCCAGACTGTAGACCTCCGTACCGACAGCCGGAAGAGGTCCCATGCTGAGGCTGCGCAGCGCACAGTGGTACGAGGGACAGGACCGCAATGCCTACATCCACCGGGCGTGGATGCGCAGAGGCGTCCCCGGCGACGCCTTCACTGGCCGGCCGCAGATCGCCATCGCCAACACCGCCTCGGACCTGACCCCTTGCAACGCCCACCTCGACGAGGTCGCGTCCTCAGTGCGCGACGGCGTGTACGAGGCGGGCGGCATCCCGCTGGAGCTGCCGGTGGTGTCGCTGGGCGAGACGAACGTCCGTCCCACGGCCATGCTCTGGCGCAACATGGCCGCGATGGCCACGGAGGAGATGCTGCGGGCCAACCCGATCGACGGCGTGGTGCTGCTGGGCGGCTGCGACAAGACGATCCCGTCCCTATTGATGGCCGCCGCGTCGGTGGACCTGCCCGCCGTCGTCGTGCCCGGCGGGCCCATGCTGACCGGGACGTTCCGCGGTACGCCGCTGGGCTGCGGCACCGATGTGTGGCGACTGTCGGAGGAGGTCCGGGCGGGCACGCTCTCGCAGGAGCAGTTCGCACGCTCCGAGTCGGCGATGATCCGCAGCCGAGGCCACTGCAACACCATGGGCACCGCTTCCACGATGGCCCTGGTCGCAGAGGCGCTTGGCACGGTCGTCCCCGGCGTGGCCGGCACCCCTGCCCCCGACAGCCGTCTGCTGGAGGCCGCGCACCGCACGGGCGGGCTGGCCGTGGACATGGTGGCCGCGGACCGCCGACCGGGAACGATCCTCACCAAGGCGTCCTTCCACAACGCGATCGTCGCACTCGCCGCCATCGGCGGTTCCACCAACGCCGTCGTCCACCTCCTGGCCATCGCCGGCCGCCTGGGCATCGACCTCCGCCTCGACGACTTCGACCGTGTCGGCTCCCGCGTCCCGGTCCTGGTCGACCTCCAGCCGGCCGGCCGCTTCCTCATGGAGGACTTCCACCGCGCCGGCGGCCTGCTCGCCGTCCTGCGCGAGGTCCGCGACCTCCTGGACCCCGACGCCCTCACCGTCACGGGCAAGCCGCTCGTCGATTCGCTCGACGACGCCCCGATCTGGGACGGCGAGGTCATCCGCACCCGCACCGAACCCCTCGTCGCCGAGGGCGGCATCGCCGTCCTGCGCGGCAACCTCGCCCCCGACGGAGCGATCGTGAAGCCGGCCGCCGCCTCCCCGCACCTGCTGCGTCACCGCGGCCGGGCCGTCGTCTTCGACTCCATCGAGGACTTCCACGCCCGCATCGACGACTCCGAACTCGACGTCGACGCCGACTCCGTCCTCGTCCTGCGCGGCTGCGGACCCAGGGGCTACCCCGGTATGCCCGAGGTCTCGAACATGCCGCTGCCGAAGAAGCTGCTCGAACAGGGCGTCCGCGACACGGTCCGCGTCTGCGACGGCCGGATGAGCGGTACGGCGTACGGCACGGTCGTCCTGCACGTGGCCCCCGAGGCGGCGGCAGGCGGTCCCCTCGCCCTCGTACATACCGGGGACCACATCACCCTGGACGTCGAAGCGCGCCGCATCGACATCGACGTATCCGCGGACGAGCTCGCTCGCAGAAGCCCCAGCGAGGCCACGGTCACCGCCTACGCCAACCCGCGCCGGGGCTGGGAGCGCCTCTACGTCGATCATGTCCGCCAGGCCGACACCGGCGCCGATCTCGACTTCCTCGTGGGATCCAGCGGTTCGGAGGTGGGCCGCGAGTCGCACTGACCTCGACGGAGAAAGAAAGATCCGCCGAGCCCATGATCACGGGCCCGGCGGAACTGATACGCGGCCCCGTCGTGGGCCGCCGAACATGAACGGGGTCGTTACGCGACGACTCCGCTGTCCTCGATGACGATCTTCTTGCTGGTCGTGCCCGAGCGGCTGCCGAGGGCCTCGATCGCCTTGACGACGTCCTCGCCCTCGACGACCTCACCGAAGACGACGTGCTTGCCGTCCAGCCACGGCGTCGCGACGGTGGTGATGAAGAACTGCGAGCCGTTGGTGCCCGGCCCCGCGTTGGCCATGCTGAGCAGGAACGGCTTGTCGTGCTTCAGCTGGAAGTTCTCGTCCGCGAACTTCTCACCGTAGATGCTCTTGCCGCCGGTGCCGTTGCCGTTGGTGAAGTCACCGCCCTGCAGCATGAACTCCGGGATCACCCGGTGGAAGGGCGCACCCTTGTAGCCGAAGCCGTGCTGGCCCGTCGCCAGCTCACGGAAGTTACGTGCGGTCTTGGGCACGACGTCGTCATACAGCCGGAAGACGATGCGGCCCATGTCCTCGCCATTGGCCGAAATCTTGAAGAAAACGTTCTCGCTCATGCTGCGGATTCTCCATCAGAGACGGCGTCAGGTCGAACAGGCCCGGCGTGGCGATCACCACTCCGCGCACCGAGAAGGGACGAATCGGTCCCTCAACGGATGTACAGGCCTTCGAGTAGCGCCGTCAGATAGCGGCGGGCGGTGTCGACACGAGCCTCGGGTTCGCCATGGACATGGGCGGCGAAGGCGACCCCACACATCAGCGGGACCAGATCCGCGGAGGTCAGGTCGGTGCGCACCACCCCGGCGCCATGGGCCCGCTCGAGCAAGCGGCCCCCGACCGACCAAAGGGTCTGCTTGAGTTCGGTGGTGCGAGGCAGCGCGTCGGTGGGCGCGGCCGCGACCGGGGGCAGGGAGGCGTCGGTGACCTGAGCCTCGATGGTGCGGGTCAGGAAGCCGGCGAGGGCACGCCTGGGGTCGTCGTCGGCCAGCGCCCCCTCGCCATGGGCGACGAGCGCCTCCAGGGTGGGAGTGGCGACCGTTTCCAGAAGCGCCTCGGCGGTGGGGAAGTGGCGGTAGACGGTGCCGACACCCATCTGCACACGCCGGGCAATGTCGTTGAGCTGCAGGGGCGTGCCCTCGTCCACGAGTTCGCGCGCCACGGCGACGATCCGCTCCCAGTTGCGAGCGGCGTCCCTGCGCAGGGGGCTGGTCGTCATGGCGGAAGTCTATCTGGATGACTCATCCGCATTGCCGGGGCGCATGATCCGGATGAGCCGCCCGCTTCTCGGTACGGCCAACTACCGGTCAACTACCGGTCGGCGCCGGGGATGGGAGCGAGGCGCTCACTGAGCTTCCGTACCGCCTCGGCGATGCGGGGATCCGTCGCCGGGCGGACCGGAGGCACGGGCTGCGCCTGGGGTCCGATGACGACGCCGGTCCTGCCGCTCAGCGAGTCGTCGATCGCGGCGAAGACCGAGGGACGGGCCGCCACGGACGCCGGGCCCGAGGTCGAGCGTTCGAACTTACGCCGGACCAGCGGCCACAGCAGCCGCAGCCCCGGCGAGACGATCTTCGGATCGCGCATGGTGCTGTTGGTCATGTCGGTCGCGGCTCCGCCCGGGTCCGCCGCGAAGACCGAGACGTCCGTGCCGTCGAGCCGGCCGGCCAGCTCCAGTGTGTAGGCGAGGTTGGCGAGCTTGGCGCGGCCGTACCAGTGGAAGCCGTAGTAGCCACCCGGCGGCTCGACGGCCTCGAAGACGCGCTTGGCGACCCCGATCGCGCCCGAGGTGACGTTCACGATCCGGCTCGGCGCACCGGCTCGCAGCGCGGGCAGCAGCAGCTCGGTCAGCAGATACGGCGAAAGGTGGTTGACGGCGAACGACGCCTCGATCCCGTCGACCGAGTCCTGCCGGTCCGGGAACATCGCCCCGACGTTGTTGACCAGCACGGTCAGGGGACCGCCGGCGGCGATCCTGCCGGCGAGATCGCGAACGTCGTCGAGGGAGGAGAGATCGGCGGCCAGGAATCGCGCGGAGTGCAACGGTCCGGTGGCATTGATCCGTTCGATCGCACGGGCACCGCGCTCGGCGTTGCGCCCCACCACGGTGACCGCGAGGCCGGCATCGGCGAGGCCTATGGCGGTCTCCAACCCGATTCCCGCCGTTCCTGCGGTGACCACTGCTGTCTGCTTCATCGCACGATCCGTTCTGCGTATGTGGATGACCTATCCGGTTGACGCCACAATAACAGATCCGGATTTGTTATCCGCTTCAGTGAGGGGCAGGGCGAGGCAGCGCACGGACCCTGTGGCCCAGGCCGCCCGCGAGGTGCTCGAAGCGGCGTCGGAGGCCAACTCGGGCCCCATTCCTCCCGTACGACACAGCCGGCCTCCAAGACCACAACCGGGTCTCGAAGGCCGACCGTTGAGGGCCCCGAATCAACCAGCGGCGTCCGGGTGGACGCTCCGGGCCCCTTTCTTCATGATCCGCGGTGTCAGCAGCTGCCGACCCACCGGTTCGATTCGCCGCTGTCGTTGGCGACGAGGTCCCAGGTGTTCCCCCAGCCGCGGTCCAGGCAGAAGCTGGTCGAGGCATTGCCCGGGAGGTCGGGATAGGTCATGACGCGTACAGAACTGGGGTAGTCGGGTGTGCCGTTGTTGAACCAGGACGAGTCGTTGTCCGCGATGTACGCGTTGGAGGTCTGCTTCCACTCGGCGTTGCTGTAGAAGAACTGGGCGACGCCCCAGCCGCCCTGCTGGAAGTTGATGTCGCGGTAGACACACAGCGCCCCGTACGAACAGCCTGCCGGGGCAGGGCCGTTGTACCAGGTTGGCGCCGCCTGGGCGGGCGAGGGCGAGAGGGCGATCATGGCCGAGATCGCGCTGCTTCGCGACCTGTGGCGGCACGAGTCACCAGCGGCGGGTAGCCCGGAGAGCGTGGCGAGCCCTGCAAATAGGGGGACTTGGCCGAGGGGGCCCGCCGGGAGGCTATACGCTCCGGTTCTGTGACCGGAATCGATCTTGTGAACGGGATTGTCGGGGCCGTTTGCGGCGTCATCGTGGCGATCCTGTTCCAACAGCCCCTTCAGGACGCCTGGTTCAGGCTACGCCGCCGCTTCGCCACCAGGGTGCGCAGCCTGACGTACCGTGAGGACGCAGCCCCGTCGACCTCGTGGTCGACCTTCTCGATCGGGCCGCTGCACACCACGGCTCTCGTCGTCGAGGGCGACGGCGAGCAGGCCATCGCGTCCGAATCGGTCAGAGTCCAAGTGCTGGAGGAAGAGGTGGTCCTGCCCGCGGACATGGCGCCGTGGCGGGCGGAGATCGAGGCGGAGGAGGAGCGGGCGGAGGCGTCCGGCACGCGCGTGCGCACCTGGAACGGTCCCCGGTACGCCGTGGAGGGTCTGGAGATCTCCCGCACCGCGCTCGAAGAGCACCCGGAAGTCCGACTGCGGCTGCGCCCCACCGACTACTTCACCTTCCTGGCGGCGCAGCAGCTCGACCGCAGACTTCCCGACGGAACCACGCCACGTCGGCGGTACCTCGACCCCGACCACCCGCTGGACGCCCCCGCCTTCCTGCAGTGCAGCTTCGGCGTGAACATAGCCGTGGTCACAGCCGATCATCTGCTCGTCGTCAGCCGACGGGCCGAGGCCGTGCGCTCCGGCCCGGGCCTGTGGGGCTCGTCGGTGAACGAGGGACTCTCCCGCCACATCGACTCGGCCGGCCGCAACGCACCTGATCTGCACGAGGTGGCGCGCCGCGGCATGCGCGAGGAACTCTCCCTGGAGCCGCACGAGTACACACTGACGATGCTGGCCTTCGTGCTGGACGTCGAACGCCGCCAGTGGAGCGTCCACTTCACCGCACACCTCGCAGGGCTGACCGGCGATGCCCTGCGATCCCGCATCTCACACGGAGTCGCCGACAGATGGGAGCACCAGAGCATCGAGTACGTACCGTTCCGCCCGGCGGACGTGGTGCGCTACCTCCTGCGCCCGGACCGCCTCCACCGCTGGGCCCCCGTCACCCCGGCCCTGTTCCACCTGGCCCTGGTCCACACCCACGGCCGCAGCGCCGTGGAACGCGCCGAGGCCCAGGCGGTGCGCCGCCTGCACTAGCGTTCCGGCGACGATGACGATGTCGCAAGCACAGTCCGTCCGATTGGCCATGGTCGCGTGAACCCGTACAAGAAGGCCACGTACAACCCTCCGGGGACATGAATGGTCTTTACCACCGTACGAACCAAAACAGACCATCCAGTACAACTCGGTTCCACGGGGGAACACATGAGCATGGCCCGCACCCAGCACGCCACCACCACCCGCACCCGATACGCCGCGACGGCGGCCGTCACCTTCGCGATGGCGGCGGTCCTCGGGACCGCCTCTGCCGGAACCTCCAACGCCGGCACCGCGGCGCCGCAGACGCGGCAGATCGCCTCGTCCGTCCTCGGGAGCGACTACAAGATCACGCTCACCGCCCAGCGCTCCACGCAGGACCAATACGCCGCCTCCGTACGGCTTCAGGTCTACACGCAGAGCGGGGGCGCCTGGAAGGAGTCCGACCGAGTCACCGTGGGCGAGGTCGACGGGTGGTTCTGGTACCCGCTGACGGGCAGTGGCGCTGTCTGCGAGTTCTCCACGGCGAGCACGGAGCCGGCGCCGCTGACGGTGAGCCTGCTGATCACACCGTCCATCGGCTGCTCCGAGCCGACGCATTACGTCGTGAAGGAGGGCAGGGTGTTCGCCGGCTGACGCTTCGGCTGAGCGACCTTGTGGCCAGGTCGCCGTGTGCTGTGCACGTGGCCGTTCGCCGCTAACCCCTCTGTCCCTGTTGTTCCTCCTCCGGCGCCACCACCGCCTGAGTGAAGGGAATCCGAGCCAGCGCGAGAACCCCGGTGGCGATCAGGGCCACGCCGAGGAGCTGGGGCAGCAGCCACCATCCGGTGCGGACGGTCTCCTCGTACAGGGTGATGCCGAGCGCGAGGCTGACGAGTGCGTCGCCGAGGGTGAGCGCGGGCTGGGAGGCGACCAGCGGACCGGCCTGCATGGCGTTCTCCAGCAGGAACAGCGCGCACACGCCGGTCGCGGCGAAGGGTACGTCTGCCAGGCGGCGAAGAAGCCGGCCGGCCCTTGATCGTCGAGGATGTGCGTGGAGGACTTCATCAGCGCCGCGGTCATGGCATAACTGATGGCCGCGGCGGCACCCAGACAGGCGGCGCGGGCGCGCCCCTCCGGCCGTCGGAGGGCGGCGAGAGCGAGGGCGAACACCAAGCCCATGCACACGGCGAGCGCGGGGATCCAGCGATCCAATGGAACCTGCGTGCGATTGCCGGTGGGAGCTGCGGCGGCCAGCGCGACCGCCAGCCCTGCCACGACCGCCATCACGGCGAGCCAGCCCATGCCTGACAGGTGCCGTTGCATCAGCAGTGAGGCGACGATGAGGGTGAGCGGCAGTTCCAGCACGAACAACGGCTGCACGATCGTCAGCGGCCCGGTCGCCAACGCCAACGCCTGACAAACGGCGGCAGCGATCACCGCGAGGATGCCGGCCAGCCAGATGGGCCGACGCAGCAGGTCGAGCATCAGCCCGGCCCGGAAACCTTGGGAGCGCGGCACGGTGAGCGCCGCCTTGCGTTGCAGCACCGTCGCGACGGCGTTGCTGAATGCCGCGCAGAGCGCGAAGACGACGGACAGCGTCGTGTGCAGCGTGGCCACCTCCCGGGCCGACGGGCGCGCGACGCTGGCTGGCTTCCTACTGCCATGGTCACCTGGAGGAAGGTGGTGGCGCGATCGGAGTCGTTCGTTGCGGGGTGTTGATCATCGACCGCATGGAGCCTGCGGCGCATGTTGAGCAGCGAACGCGCCCAGATCGCGGCGTGCCGTCGCCTCGGCCGGGTGGGTCAGGCCACCGGCGCCTGACCCACCCGGTTCCCTCGACGACCGGGAGGGCGAGGAACTCCCTCCGCGCGTACCGCAGTTCAGACTCGGCAACCCGCCGCACGGCGCGCTGAAGCCATCCTCGCCTCCTACGCCGCCGCGAATCGCCACCCCGGCTGTCGGGTTCAGGTCGGATACGGCAGGTCGGCCTCCGAAGTGCCGGCGGGCCGGGTGTGCACGGTGGCGTCCGGGCCGCCGATCCGCACCTGCCACGGGTGCGGGCTGTCGGTGGTCACGTGCAGGCGGTCGCCCCGGCGGCGCAGGTGGAAGCGGGCCGTCTCACCGGGGCCGTCGGTGCCGGGGATCACCACGGTCCGCTCGGCGCCGTCGGCGAAGGCGTGCACCCGCAGTTCGACGCCGTCCGCCCAGGCGGAAACCGGGTGCTGGTCGTCGGCGGCCAGCGCGATGACCGAGTCCGGGCGGGCCAGCAGTGGCAGGGTGTGGAAGCCGTGCTGCTCACGGACCCAGCGCGGACCGGTGACCTGAGCGCCCGTCAGCACGTTGGTCCAGGTGCCTTCCGGGACGTAGTACTCGACTGTGCCGTCGTCGGTGAAGACGGGCGCGACGAGCAGGTCGTCGCCGAGCATGTACTGCCGGTCGAGGGTGGCGGCGGCCGGGTCGTCGGGGTACTCCAGCACCATGGCGCGCATCACCGGGACACCGGTGGTGTGCGCCTGCTGCGCGGCGCGCTGGAGGTACGGCGCGAGGCGGTGCTTGAGCAGAGTGAACTCGCGGGTGACGTCGACGGCTTCCTCGCCGTAGTCCCACGGCACACGGTACGACTTGCTGCCGTGCAGGCGGCTGTGCGAGGAGAGCAGCCCGAACTGCACCCAGCGCTTGAACACGGCCGGGGTCGGGGTGCCCTCGAAGCCGCCGATGTCATGGCTCCAGAAACCGAAGCCGGACAGGCCGAGGGAGAGTCCGCCGCGCAGCGACTCGGCCATGGCGTTGAAGTGGGACTCGCAGTCGCCGCCCCAGTGGACCGGGTACTGCTGGCCGCCCGCCGTGGCGGAGCGGGCGAACAGCAGCGCCTCGCCCTCGCCTCGCTCGGCTCGGAGCAGTTCGAAGACGGCCTGGTTGAAGAGGTGGGTGTAGTAGTTGTGCATTCGCTCCGGGTCGGAGCCGTCGTGCCAGACGACGTCGGTGGGGATGCGCTCGCCGAAGTCGGTCTTGAAGCAGTCCACGCCCTGGTCGAGCAGCGTCTTGAGTTTGCCGACGTACCAGTCGCGGGCGGCCGGGTTGGTGAAGTCCACCAGGGCCATACCGGGCTGCCACAGGTCCCACTGCCACACGCTGCCGTCCGGGCGCCGCACCAGATGGCCCTCGCGCATGCCCTCGTCGAACATCGCCGACTTCTGCGCGATGTACGGGTTGATCCAGGCGGAGATCCGCAGTCCCTGCTGCTTGAGCCTGCCCAGCATCCCGGCCGGGTCGGGGAAGGTGTCGGAGTCCCAGTCGAAGTCGCACCACTGGTAGCCGCGCATCCAGAAGCAGTCGAAGTGGAAGACGCTCAGCGGGATGCCGCGCTCGGCCATGCCGTCGACGAAGCGGTTGACGGTGGCCTCGTCGTAGTCGGTGGTGAAGGAGGTGGTCAGCCACAGGCCGAGCGCCCAGGCCGGGGGCAGGGCGGGGCGGCCGGTGAGCGCGGTGTAGCGCTGAAGGATCTGCTTCGGGGTCGGGCCGTGGACGACGAAGAACTCAAGAGACTGGTCCTCGACGCTGAACTGGACCTGCCCGACCGACTCGGAGCCGATCTCGTAGCTGACCTTGCCGGGGTGGTTGACGAAGACGCCGTAACCGCGGTTGGTCAGGTGGAACGGGATGTTCTTGTACGCCTGCTCGCTGCTGGTGCCGCCATCCGCCTGCCAGATGTCCACCGTCTGCCCGTTCTTGACGAACGGCGTGAACCGCTCACCCAGCCCGTACACCGACTCGCCCACGCCCAGGGTGAGTTGCCCGAGCATGAAGTGCCGGCCGGCGGCGTCGGTGACGAAGCCGGTGCCGCGCTCGCCCAGGGAGGTCAGCGTCCGCCCGTCGGCGGTGAACTCCAGGTGCCATGGCCGGGAGGTGTCCACCCGCAGCGACAGTTCGCCCGCACTGAGCTCGACCACCGCGCCGTCCCGGCACACCTTTCCCGCGTCCGGTTGCGCGCCGGGCAGCGCGAACTCCGGCCCCCGGCGCACCGAACCGGCGTGGTGGGTGGCACGTACCCCGATCACGCCCTCGGCCGGCGACCAGCACTCGACCGTCAGCAGCGCGCTGTTGAGCATGCCACCGCGGCCGCGCACATGCTTCACCGGCGCGTACAGGGTCATCCGGTGCTCGTCGGCCCGGACGTCCGCGACCTCGGTGGCGTAGTGCGCGGTGACGCCCGGACGCATCAGCCAGTAGCCGTCGGTGAACTTCATGGGGTGGTTTCCTCCATCCGCGCGCGGTGCGCGGTGATCAGGCCCCGGTACCAGTGGTAGCTGTCCTTGGGCGTTCGGGTCAGCGTCTCGAAGTCGACGTGGGCGAGGCCCGACCAGGCGTAGTAGCCACGCACGCGCTGGTCCAACGGGAGCCCATCAACGAGCTGGAGAGGCATCGATTGGTGAAGCGCTTCGACGCTGTCACCGCCTGAGATGCGATGTCAATGCCCGGCAGGAAAGAAGGTTCCATCGCCTGCCGCCTCTTGTTTCGCCGGAAATTCGTCATTAACTTGCGTTCTCGTGTGAAGCGCTTCGACGACCCGCCGAAGGGGCTGCTGCCATGAGTCACCACAGACGACGTCGCCTTCACCGGTCGGCGTCGCCGGATCGGCTGCGAGCCGCTGACCGCCCACCACCACCCACCACCTCCCCGTCCCTGCCGCACGTCTCTCGAGGGCCTCGCATGACCGATCTCCCCGCGCGCGTCCTGTTCGGCGCCGCCTACTACCACGAGTACCAGCCCTACGAGCGGCTCAAGGCCGACCTCGATCTCATGGCGGAGGCGAAGTTCACCGTCATCCGCGTAGGCGAGTCGGTCTGGTCCACCTGGGAACCGGAGAACGGCCGGTTCGAACTCGACTGGCTGCAACCCGTCCTCGACGGCGCCCACGAGCGCGGCATCTCCGTCGTCCTCGGCACTCCCACCTACGCGGTGCCGCCGTGGCTGGCCCGGCAGTACCCGGAGATCGCCGCCGAGGACGCCGCCGGGCGCCGCGCCGCGTGGGGCGCCCGGCAGGAGGTCGACTTCACGCACCCGGCCTTCCGTTTCCACGCGGAGCGGGTGATCCGCGCGATCGTGGCCCGTTACGCCGCCCACCCCGCGGTCATCGGCTTCCAGGTCGACAACGAGCCCGGCCCGCGACTGCCGCACAACCACGGCGTCTTCCAGCGGTTCGTGGACGACCTGCGGCAGCGGTACGGCGATGTGGAGAACCTCAACCGCGAGTGGGGGCTGGTGTACTGGTCGCACCGGCTGTCCACGTGGGCCGACCTGTGGACCCCGGAGGGCAACGCGCAACCGCAGTACGACCTGGCCTGGCAGGCGTTCCAGGCGCGTCAGACCACCGAGTTCATCGCCTGGCAGGCGGGCATCGTGCGCGAGTACGCGAGGCCCGGCCAGTTCGTCACCACGTGCCTCGCCTACGGCTCCCCGGGGCTCGAGGACGACGAGATGACCGACGCCCTGGACGTCACCGCGGGCAACCCGTACTACGACATGCAGGACAGTCTCACGATGCCCGAGCCGCCGCGCGAGAAGCTGCCGCAGCAGTGGATGGCGTACGGGGCGTGGGCGCTGCACCACAGCGCCGACCGGATCTACTCCTCGCGCCAGGAGCCGTTCCTGATCACGGAGACCAACGCCCAGGCCATCGGCGGCAGTTCGGACAACCGGCCCGCCTTCGACGGCCAGTGGCGGCAGGCCGCGTGGGCGCTGGTCGCGCGCGGGGCCCGCATGATCGAGTACTGGCACTGGCACACACTGCACTTCGGCACCGAGACGTACTGGGGCGGCATCCTCCCGCACAGCGGACGACCGGGCCGCGTCTACGGTGAACTCGCCCGCCTGGGCGCCGAGTTCGAGCGGGCCGGGGACCTGGTCGCCGGGCTCGCACCGGACGCGGACATCGCGATGGTGTACTCGACGCCGAGCAAGTGGCTGATGCGCAAGCACCCGCCGCTCGCAGGCCCCGACGGCGGTCCGGACGGGGGTGCCTACGAGGGCATCTTCGAGCCGTTCTACCGGGGCGCGTTCGAGGCGGGGCGCCAGGTACGGATCCTGCACGCCCGTCAGTTGCACGACCCGCGCGGCGAACGCCCAGGACTGGCACCGGAGTCGGCGGCCGAACTGCACCCCGTGCTCATCGCTCCCGCGCTGTACGTGGCGGACGACGGGATGCTCGACTGGCTGGGCTCCTACGCGGAGGCGGGCGGCCACCTCGTCCTCGGTCCCCGCACCGGCTACGGCGACCATGAGGCGAGGGCACGCCACGAGGTGAAACCGGCGCGACTGGTGCGGGCCGCGGGCGTCCGGTACGACGAGTTCAGCAACCTGCACGCCGACCTGCCGCTGCGCACCGCACCGGACAGCCCGCTCCAGCTGCCGGACGACGCGGTGGCCACCCGTTGGGTGGAGGGCCTGGCCGTCGAGGACGCCGACGTCCTGGCCGAGTACGACCACCCGCACTTCGGGCGCTGGCCCGCCGTCACCATCCGCCGCCACGGCGCGGGCCGCGTCACATGCGTGGGCACCGTGCCCGGCCGCGATCTGGCCCGCGCGCTCGCCGAGTGGCTCGCGCCCTCCCCGCGCAGCGGCTGGCAGGACCTGCCGGACTCCGTCACCGTCGCCACCGGCACCGCCCCCGACGGCCGGCGCGTCCATGTCGTCCACAACTGGAGCTGGCAGCCGGCCACCGCCCAGGCCCCGGTGGACCTGACCGACGCCCTGGACGGCAGCGTGGCCCCGGCCGGTACGTCCGTCCGCCTCGGTGCCTGGGACGTGCGCGTCCTCGCCGCCGCACCGGGGTCTGCCGCCGAGGACCGGTGACCTCCGCAAACAGGCCCTCCAGGTCGACAACGAGCCAACCAGGCGACGCCGTGCAAGGCCTCCTGGCCCGGTGAGTAAGGCGTCGAGGGCGAGCCGCGACAGAGGGGCGTCGATGCGCTTCGCGAACGGCAGCCGCGGATCGCGGAATTGCGGTGATGTGTGTGCGGCGTCTGCGCGGACACATGGGACCCCCTTGAGGTAAAGCAGCAGGTCCTTCGAAGCGCTTCGATGCCCGTAAGACGTCAGGGCGAGTGTCGAGAGTGCGGCGCCCTTACATCAAGCAGGGCATACAGAGTGTCCCCTCCCGTAGCTCGAAGGAATCTTGGAAGCGACCCTTGTGCGCCCATGGGCGTTCACTTAACCTCACAGCAACATCGAAGCGCTTCGACTGCGAATCGCGTCGCAGTGGTTGGATGTCCGCTTCAGTTCAGCCAGATCCACTTAAGACACCGCAGCCGACGGCCCACCGCCGGGTGTCCAGGTGCGCCATGAAGGGTTGACGCAATGACGCCGAATGCCGCCCCCGCCTCCTCAGGACCCAGCCGGAGAAGCTTCCTCGCCTCCTCGGCGGTCGCCACCGCAGTGGTGGCCGGGGGGATGCCGCTGCTCACCGCCTGCGGCGGTTCGGACAGCGGGTCGCGCGAGGGCGCCACCTCGGGCAAGGCCGCTGACAAGCTGCTCCCGACATACGTCGCCAGCAAGTTCGCCGATCCGGACCTCCCGTCGAAGAACGGTTCGGCGGCCGGCTACACCGGCAAGGTCGACCTCGCGGCCCTCGCCGCTTCGGTGCCGGACAAGCTCGGCACTGGCGCCACCGTCAAGATCATGTCGCCGTTGTGGGGCACCCCGCCGAAGGCCGGGTGTGCCTACTACAAGGCGCTCGACGAGGCGGCAGGCACCAAGATCACCTGGCAGAACCAGAACGGCATGACCTATGGCGAGAAGCTCGGAGCCATCCTCGCCTCCAGCTCCCTGCCCGACATGGTGGTCGTGCCCAGCTGGGAGCTGAACAACAACAAGATCTCGAGCGCGGTCGCTGCGAAGTTCATGGACCTCGGCCCCTACTTGGCGGGCGACAAGGCCAAGAAGTACCCGAACCTCGCCGCGATACCGTCCGACGCCTGGCGGATGGGCATCTTCGGCGGCGCGCTGCGCGGCATTCCGATGCCCGCCGCCCCGGCCAGCATGATCGTGCCCTACTACCGCAAGGACATCTTCGAGAAGGAGGGCTACCCGGCACCCAAGTCCGCCGACCAGTTCCTCAGTTGGGCCAAGGACGCCACCAGCGCCAAGGCCAAGGTGTACGCCTGCGGTGACATCTCCTGGATCGCGGGGAACATCTTCAGCGTCACGCCCGGCTGGAACATCGATGACGACGGCAAGCTTCGGTACAGCATCGAGCGTCCCGAGTACCTCGAATCCCTGGCGTGGGTCCGCAAGCTGTTCGACGCCGGCGTGGTCCACCCCGACGACAAGGCGCGCACCGGCGACATGGGCCAGCGGTTCACCGCCGGACAGATCCTGGTCTGCGCCAGCGACATGTCCTTCTGGTACGTCAAGGCCGCCGAACAGGCCCAGGCCAACCCCAAGTTCCAGATCGACGGCATGGACCTCTTCGGCGCCGACGGCGGCAACCCGACGACGTACGCGTCCGCGCCCGCCACCATCTGGTCGATGATCCGCAAGGGCGCCTCGAAGGAAACGGTCGAGAACGCCCTGGCCGCCGCCAACTTCGCGGCCGCGCCCTACGGCACCAAGGAGCGGATGCTCGTCGATTACGGTGTCGAGGGCAGCCACTACTCGGTCAAGGACGGCGCCCCGGTCAAGACCGACCAGGGCAACAGTGAGGTGATCAACGCCTGGGGGATGCTGGCGGCCCCGGCGCCCTACGTCGCCCACCCCGACCTCCCCGATGTCGCCCGCGCGCAGGTCGAGTGGCAGCAGCGGATGGGTGCCTTCATGAAGAAGACCTCCACCTTCGGCATGACCATCATCGAGCCGGCCCGCTACGCCAACCTCTCCAGCCAGCTCGAGCAGCTGCAGATCGACTACGTGCGCGGCAACAAGAAGATGTCCGACGTGCAGGCCTTCATCGCCAACTGGAAGTCCTCCGGCGGTGACAAGCTGCGCGACTGGTACAAGGAGCTCCTCGACAAGAACGGCAGTGGCAACTGATGTCGCTCACCACCGGGAGCCGGCCGGACGGGACCCGTCCTCCCGCGGCCGTCGAGGAGCCGGCGGCCGCGGTCGCCGCCGTGGAGGCGACGAAGGGGCGGGCGCCACGCGGGACGGGCAAGGCCGGCAAGATCCCGTTCCGGGTCCGGTGGCACCGCGACCGCGCGCTCATCCTGATGACGCTGCCCCTCATCGCGCTGCTGGTCGTCTTCCACTACGTGCCGCTGCTCGGCAACGTCATCGCCTTCCAGGAGTACGACCCGTACATCGCCGGCAACGGGATCACGGCGATCTTCCACAGCCCCTGGGTCGGCCTGGACCAGGTCGTGCGGATGGCCGAGGACCCGCTGTTCTGGGATGCCACGCAGAACACCCTCGTCCTGTTCGTGATCCAGCTCGTGCTGTTCTTCCCCGTGCCCATCGCCCTGGCGCTGCTCATCAACAGCGTGATCCGGCCTCGGGTGAGGGCCGTGGCACAGGCGATCATGTACCTGCCGCACTTCTTCTCCTGGGTCCTTGTGATCACCGTGTTCCAGCAGATCTTCGGCGGCGCGGGCATCATCGCCCAGACCCTGGAGAACCACGGCGTGAGCGGCTTCGACCTGATGACCAACGCGGACCTGTTCAAGTGGCTGGTCACAGCCGAGGCCGTATGGAAGGACGCCGGCTGGGGGATCATCGTCTTCCTCGCCGCGCTGTCCGCCGTCAGTACCGACCTGTACGAGGCCGCCGCCATGGACGGCGCCGGGCGCTGGCGGCGCATGTGGCACGTGACGCTGCCCGCACTGCGCCCGGTGATCGCGCTCCTGCTGGTCCTGCGGGTGGGCGACGCGCTGAGCGTCGGCTTCGAGCAGTACCTGCTCCAGCGGGACGCGGTCGGCGCGGGAGCCAGTGAGGTCCTCGACACCTACGTATGGAACATGGGAATCCAGAACGGCGACTTCAGTTACGCGGCCGCCGTCGGCCTCGTCAAGGGGCTCATCGGCGTCGCACTCGTCCTGGGTGCGAACAAGTTCGCGCACCTCCTGGGCGAGCAGGGGGTGTACAAGAAGTGAGTCTCAACACCACGCTCATCCGCAGCCTCAAGGCGCCGCCCCGGCCGGTGTGGGAGGAGCCGCCCAGCAAGTCCGGACTCACCGCGAAGGGCGGCCTGCTGCTCCTGTGCTGCCTCGGCGTAGTCGGGCCGCTGTGGATCGTCATCGTCACCAGCCTCTCCCCGAAACCGGTGATCGACCAGGCCGGCGGCCTGGTCGTGATCCCCCGCGGCATCACCTTCGTCAACTACACGGAACTCCTCAGCGGCGGCCAGGTCAGCCGGGCGATCATGGTCTCGGTCGGGGTCACCTTCTTCGGCACCCTGTTCTCCATGGCGGTCTCGGTCCTCGGCGCCTACGGCCTCTCCCGGCCGGGGAGCCTCGGGCACCGGTACTTCCTGATGACCATCATGGCCACCATGTTCTTCGGGGCAGGCCTCATCCCGACGTACCTCCTCGTGCAGGCGCTCGGCCTCACCGACACCTATCTGTCCCTGATCCTGCCGAGCGCGGTCAGCGTCTTCAACGTCCTTGTCCTGCGGGCCTTCTTCATGGGGATCTCCCCCGAACTCACGGAGTCCGCCCGCATCGACGGGGCCGGCGACCTGCGCATTCTGCTGACCATCATCATGCCGCTGTCGCGTGCGGTGCTGGCCGTCATCTCCCTGTTCTACGCGGTTGGTTACTGGAGCGCCTGGTTCAACGCCTCCATCTACCTCACCGACCAGGAGATGATGCCGCTGCAGAACGTGCTCATCCAGCTGGTCCAGAAGAACACCGAGGCGCCGACCGGCCTCCAGCAGGCGGTCCGCACCGGCCAACTCTCCTCCCTGGGACTGCAGATGGCCGTCATGGTCCTCGCGCTGATCCCCGTCGCGGTTGCCTCCCCCTTCGTCCAGCGGCACTTCAAGAAGGGCATGCTCACCGGAGCGATCAAGGGCTGACGGATTCTCGCCGTTGAGCTCTCCGTTGTGTGCCGTCTGCGGCTTCGTCGTGGCTGGTCGCGCAGTTCCCCGCGCCCCTGAGCAGGTTCCTCTCCCCTCTTCTTTCAGAACGAGGTATGTCATGCACACGTCTCCCCCCAGCAGGCGAGCCGTTCTAGCCGGGACCGCTGCCGCCGCGCTCACAAGCCTCCCCGTTCTCGCCGGACCCGCCCGAGCCGCGGAGTCCGCCCCCGCCTACCGCTGGCGCAACGCCGTCATGGGCGGCACCGGGTTCATCACCGGGGTGCTGTTCCACCCGTCGGTACGAGGGCTCGCCTACGCCCGGACCGATATCGGGGGCGCCTACCGCTGGGACGACCGGACCGACCGCTGGATCCCGCTGACCGACCACCTCGGCTGGGACGACTGGAACCTCCTCGGCGTCGAGGCCATGGCCGTCGACCCGACCCACCCGAACCGGCTGTACCTGGCCCTCGGCACGTACACCCAGCCCTGGGCCGGCAACGGAGCCGTGCTGCGCTCCGAGGACCGGGGTGCCACCTGGAAACGCACCGACCTCACCGTGCAGTTCGGCGGCAACGAGGACGGGCGTGGATGCGGTGAACGGCTGCTGGTCGACCCACGGAACTGCGACACCCTGTGGCTCGGCACCCGGCACGACGGGCTGCTCAAGTCGACCGACCGGGGCGCCACCTGGAAGGCGGTGAGCTTCCCGGCCACCCCGAGCGCCACGGGCCAGGGCATCACCCTCCTCGTCGCCGCGGGCCGCAGCGTCTACGCCGGCTGGGGCGACTCCGACGGTACCCCCAACCTGTATCGCACGTCCGACGGCACGAGCTGGGAACCCGTCCCCGGGCAACCCACCGGCACCGCCGCCAAGGTACCGATCCGCGCCGCGTACGACCGACTCACCCGTGAGCTGTACGTGACGTACGCCAACGCCCCCGGCCCCAACGGGCAGTCGGACGGCAGCGTACACAAACTGCGTACCGCCAACGGCAAGTGGACCGATGTCACCCCGGTGAAGCCCGGCGGGGCGACGAGCGACGGCGGGACGGACTCCTTCGGCTACGGCGGTGTCGCCGTTGACGCCCGACGGCCCGGCACGCTCATCGTGTCCACCAACAACCGCTGGGCCGAGATCGACACCGTCTTCCGTTCCACCGACGGCGGCCGCACCTGGAAGTCCCTGAAGGACGAGGCCGTCCTCGACGTCTCCGAGACCCCCTACCTCAAGTGGGGCAAGGACGAGCCCAAGTTCGGCTGGTGGATCCAGGCCGTCGGCCTCGACCCGTTCGACTCCGAGCACGTCGTCTACGGCACCGGTGCGACCCTGTACGGCACGCGCGACCTCAAGCGCTGGGCTCCGCAGATCCGCGGCCTCGAGGAGGCGTCCGTGGTGCAGATCCTGTCGCCTCCGACGGGAGAGGCCCACCTGATCAGCGGATCGCGGGACATCGGCGTGCTCTACCACGAGCGGCTGACCGCCTCGCCGTCGCGCGGCATGGCCACGAACCCGGTGTTCGGGTCCTCCACCGGACTCGCCCAGGCCGCGGCCAAGCCCGCGTACGTCGTGCGCACCGGCTCCGGCGACCAGGGCAACGGCGCCTGGTCGAACGACGGCGGAAAGACCTGGATCCCCTTCGCGTCGCAGCCGACCGTCGCCAAGGACGCCTCCGGACCGATCGTCACCAACGCCGACGGCACCGTGCTGCTGTGGTCCCTCGCGCACTGGGACGGCACCGTGTATCCGGCGCACCGCTCGGCGGACAACGGCGCCACCTGGTCCGAGGTCGCCTCCCTCCCGAAGGGCGCCGTCCTGGTCGCGGACCCCGTGGACCCGAGGTGCTTCTACGCCTACGACACGACCGTCGGCACGCTCTACGCCAGTACCGACAGCGGTCTGACCTTCACCGCCCGGGCCACCGGCCTGAGTTCGGGCGACGCGGGGTTCCAGCTGGCCGCGGCCCCAGGGCGCTCCGGTGACCTGTGGCTCAGCGCCAAGGCGAACGGGCTCTACCGCTCCACCGACGGCGGCGCGAGCTTCACCAAGGTCGGCAGCTGCCGCGCCTCGCACACCTTGGGCTTCGGCAAGGCCGCAGAGGGCGCCTCCTACCCGGCAATCTACATGGCCGGCGCGATCGAGGACTTCAACGCCATCTACCGCTCCGACGACGAGGCCAGGACCTGGACGCGGATCAACGACGACCAGCACCGATGGGGCTGGACCGGGGCGGCCATCACCGGCGATCCGCGCATCCACGGCCGGGTCTACCTCGCCACCAACGGACGCGGCGTGCAGTACGGGGAGCCCGTCTGATGCCCGAGCTGAGTGAGGCGACACTGCGCAAGGGCCGGGCCTGGTACGTCTCCACGCTCCCGGAGCCGGAGGCGCCGCGCGACCTGCCGGCCCGGATCACCGCAGGCGCAGGCGCGGGCGTCCGGCAGGTGCTCGACGGCCTCTCCGAGCAGGTCGAGGCCGGCACCCACCACGACCCCCTGACGGGGACGGCCGTCACCGAACGGGTCACCCTCGGCCGCTACGGCGTGGCGGTGCTCCGGCCATGACAGCGATCAACGGGTCCGTCCACGGCACCTGGGAGCCGCACCCGGCCGCCCGCTGGGAGGACGGCTTCCTGAGCGGCAACGGCCATCACGGCGCCCTTGTGTTCGGTGATCCGAACGCGGAGCGGGTCGTCGTCACCCATCACACCCTGGTACGGCCGAGCGGTGACGGCGTGCACCGACGGCCGCCCCGGCTTGCCGCCGAACTCCCCGCGCTCCAGGACCGCCTCCTGGCAGGTGACCGTACCGCCGCGGAGGGTTTCACCGACAGCCGTCCGCACCAGTGGGCGCAGCCCTTCCACCCCGCCTTCCAGATCAGCCTGGTCCGGCCCGCCGACGACGGCGGCGACTACCGCCGCGACATCGACTTCACGACGGGCGTCGTACGGGCGACCTCGGCCGGCTGGACCAGCCGGGTCTTCGTCTCCCGAGCCGACGACGTGATCGTCCAGCACATGACGGCGCCCGGCCTCACCCTCGACATCTCCCTCGACCCGCGGCTCCCCGGCGCCCCCGTCGGACTGGCCGTCGGCCACGGAGCCGTCGTCGCCCCCGAGGGCGCCCTGCTGAGCCTGCGCGCCCGCTACCCGGAGAGCGACCGCGCCTTCACCGGCGTCACGCTCGTCGTCGTCACCGGCGGCACGACGACCCTCGCCCCGCCCTTCGCGCACATCGAGGGAGCCCGGTCCGTACTGCTCCTCACCCGCGTCCGCCGGCACACCGGGGAACTGGACGTGACCGCGGAGGGCCGCGCCCTGCGTGACCTGCCCATGGACTACGACGAGCTCCTCGACCGCCACGCCGCCCTCCACCGCCCCGCCTACGGGCGCGTCACCCTCGACCTCGCCGCCGACCCGGCCGAACGGGCCCTGCCGGGCTCCGAGCTGCTGAAGCGCCCGCGTGAACCCGCCCTGCTGGAGCGGCTGTTCGCGGCCGGCCGCTACCACCTGCTTTCCGCCAGCGGCCTCTTCCCGCCCCGGCTGACCGGCCTGTGGACCGGCGACTGGAACACGGCCTGGTCGGGGGCGTTCACCAACGACGCCAACCTCAACCTCCAGACCGCCTCCGCCGCGGCCGCCGGCCTGCCCGAGGTCACCGAGGCCCACGCCGCGCTGATCCAACGCCAGTTGCCCGACTGGCGCGACAACGCCCGCGCCGTCTTCGGCACTCGGGGCGTGGTCGCACCCGCCCACACCGACGGTGAGTCCGGCCACTCGTACCACTTCAGCCGCGAGTACCCCCTGCACCTGTGGACCGCGGGCGCCGACTGGCTGCTCAAGCCCCTCGTCGACCACGACGAGACCCACGGCACCCGCGATCCGCGCACTGCCGCCGCCCTCGCCGAAGTCGCCCTGTTCTACGAGGACTTCCTCACCCGCACCGACGACAGCGGCCGGCTCGTCGTCGTCCCCTCCTACTCACCCGAGAACCGCCCGGCGAACGCGAGCTGGGTGACGATCAACGCCGCCATGGACCTCTCGGCGGCCCGCCACGCGCTCCTGACGGCCGCCCGGTACCACCCCGAGCACGCCGACCGCTGGCGCGCCCTCGCCGACCGGCTGCCCCCGCACCGGATCAACGCCGACGGGGCCCTGGCCGAATGGGCCTGGCCCGGCCTGGCGGACACCTACGACCACCGCCACCTCAGCCATCTCTACGGCGTCTGGCCGCTCGACGAGATCACCCCGTACGACACCCCGGCCCTCGCGGCCGCCGCCCATCGCGCCCTCGAACTGCGCGGCGCCGAGAACGACTCCGCGCACGGCCACCTCCACCACGCGCTGATCGCGGCCCGGCTGCGCGATGGTGACCGGGTCGGCCACGCCCTCGACCAGGTCCTGGACGGCGACTTCTTCCACGCCTCCCTGATGAGCGCCCACTACCCGAACCGCCACGTCTACAACGCCGACGCCGCGCACACCCTGCCCGCCGTACTGATCGAGATGCTTCTCCAGTCGACCCCCCACCGACTGGTCCTCCTGCCCGCGCTGCCGCCCGGTCTCCCGGCGGGCCGACTCACGGGCGTACGCACGCGGTTCGGCGCCGAGGTCGATCTGACCTGGGCGCCCGACGGAGCGACGGCGGTTCTGAAGCCGACTCGCACCGTCCGTATCGAATTCAGGACTTCTTCCGGTGACGCGCAGCCGATCGATCTCGTCGCCGGAGAGGACCACGTCCTCAGTCTGGGGGCGTGGTAGCACCCCCACATTTCCCCCCACCCGTGGAAGGGACACCATGGTAAAAAGCGCGATACGCAAGGTCAACATGGCGGTGCTGGCGCCGGCGATGGCTCTCGGTGCCACCGTCGCCCTCGCTTCCGCTCCCGCCTCCGCCGCCGTCTGGAACACCTGCGACCAGTACGGCAGCACCAGCCTGGACGGCTACAAGCTGTACAACAACATCTGGGGCTCCGGGGCGGGCAGCCAGTGCATCTGGGCCAACTCCGGGACCAGCTGGGGTGTCTGGGCCAACCACCCCAACACCGGCGGCATCAAGTCCTACGCCAACTCGACGAAGGCGATCAACAAGACGATCGACTCCCTCGGCTGGCTCACCAGCAACTACAACGTCAGCGTTCCGTCGTCCGGCGCGTACAACACGTCGTACGACATCTGGGACAACGACCACCAGTACGAGATCATGCTCTGGGTCAACTACAACGGAGCCGTCGGCCCGATCGGCACCTACCAGGGCAACGTCACAGTCGGCGGCCACAACTGGAACGTCTACAAGGGCACCAACGGGTCGAACCAGGTGTTCTCGTTCCTGCGTACGTCCGACTCCAACTCCGGCACCGTGGACGTCAAGCCGATCCTCCAGTGGATCGCCTACACCAAGGGCTGGATGCCCGGCAACGAGATCATCGGCGACGTCCAGTTCGGCTATGAGATCACCTCGTCGTCCGGCGGACTCAACTTCAACACCAACAACCTGACCGTCAGCGGCGGCTGACCCGACATCAGGGCCGAGAACAGAGGCATGGGCCCCGCACGAGCTGCGGGGCCCACGTCGTCAGCCGGTCAGCCGGTCAGCAGGTCGAATTGGTCTGGGTGAGCAGGCCCAGCCGCCACGGCAGGCTGTTGTAGTCACCGCCGGCGTTCGGGTCCTTGCCCTGATACAGGTACTGCAGTTTGCAGGCCGGGATCGTGAGCGTCTGGTCGTTGCCGGCGCGGATCATCTCGCCGTGACTGATGTCCCGGGTCCAGGTACCGGCGGGGAACGTCACGTTGCTCGACTTGGCGAACGGGTTGCCCTCGGACGCGGCCAGAGGTGACCACGAGCCGGCGAGGCTGCCCGAGGTCCAGGAGCGGAAGTAACGCCGGCCGTCCGAGCCGATGGCCTCGACGAGGAGCAGATACTGGTTGCTGCCCTGCACCTTGTACACGTTGCTCGCTTCGAACAGGGCGTACTTGGAGTCCTGCGCCGCGATGACGGTGTTGGTGAAACCGTTCGGGAACTGGCCGACGGTCGTCCGGGAGCGGTACAGGTGCCCGTTGTCGTCGGAGGAGAACAGATAGCAGTTGGCGCTGTCGCAGATCACCCACATGTCGACCCAGAAGCCGTTGCCGATGTTCTGCCGGATGATGTCCGGCATCGACGAGTAGAAGTTGCGCGGGGCGCTCCACCCGTTGGGGTTGCTGATGTCGGGGTTGGTGGAGTACGAGGCGTTGCCGGTCTGGTAGACGAGGTACCACAGGCCCTGCGGCGCGTAGTAGAAGACCTGCGGCGCGGCCCGGTACCCGGCGCCGATGGCGGTGCGGTCGAGGTAGTGGTGGGTCGCCGACCCGGCCTGCGACCAGTCACTGAAGCTCAGGTACACCAGGTTGTACCCGGAGGAGCTGGCGACGCTCGCGAACACGTGGTACTTGCCGTTGTGGTAGACGACCGACGGGTCCTTGATCCCGGCGATCCTGTGGGTCGCGTCCGGTTTGGGGGAGATCAGTGCTCCGCTCGAACTCCAGCGGAAGGAGGAGGGGAGTGCGGCGGCGGCCCGGGTCGAAGGGGCGTCCGTCCGCTGTGCCGCGCGGCTGCCGCCCAACGCGGTGAGCGTTGACTGGTAGGCGGGCTTCTTGTTGCCGTTGCGGTCGAACAGCAGTGGGTTCTCCCCGCTGCGCCAGGAGTCGCTGTCGCGGATGCCCCAGACGGTGATGCCGGTGCAGCGCGCCACGTTCATACAGGCCCGCACCGTGTTCGCGTACGCGGCCGGCGGAGCCTGCGCGATGTCCAGCTCGGTGATCTGGACGTCCACACCGAGGGCGGCGAAGCTGGACAGCGTCGTCTGGAAGCTCGACGGCGGGCCGCCGGTGCCGAAGTGGGACTGGAAGCCGACGCAGTCGATGGGCACGCCGCGCGCCTTGAAATCGCGCACCATGCGGTAGACGCCCTGGGTCTTGGCGTCACTCCAGTTCTCGATGTTGTAGTCGTTGTAGCAGAGCTTGGCCGACGGGTCGGCCGACCGCGCGGTGCGGAAGGCCTGTTCGATGAAGCCGTCGCCGAGCAGGTTCTGGAACACCGAGGGGCGGTGCTGGCCGCTGCCGCCGTCGGCGAAGGCCTCGTTGACGACGTCCCAGGATTGGATCCGGCCCTTGTAGCGGTTCATCACGCCGGTGATGTGGTTGTTCATCACGCCGCGCAGCGTGTTCGCGTCCCTGATGGAGCTGACCCAGCCGGGCAGTTGGGAGTGCCAGACCAGGGTGTGGCCGCGTACGCGCTGACCGTGGGACGCCGCGCCGTTGACGATCTGGTCGGCGGGGCCGAAGTTGAACGAGCCGCGGGACGGCTCGGTCGTGTCCCACTTCATCTCGTTCTCAGGCGTGACGGAGTTGAACTCGCGGCCCAGGATCGCGGTGTACGTGCCGTCGCCGAGCCTTCCGGCGGCCACGGCGGTCCCGAAGTACCGTCCGGACTGGGCCGCTTGGGCCCCGAGAGTGGAAGCCCGGACGGCGTCGGGTGCGGCGGTCGCGGCGCCGGACGTCACGAGGGCGCCGACGGCCAGCAGGGATAACACCGACGCTCGGCGACGGCCGAGCCGCGTTAGCGGGTTCATGGTTCTCCTCCACGGTTGGCGGGGGGTTGGGTGGTGCGGTCGGTGGGATCGGGTCAGGGCGTCGACAGCTCGAACCGCGAGACGCGGACCGCGCCGCCGAGCGCCTGCGTGGCGTGGTTGAAGAGGGCGAATCGGTAGCCCATGAAGAACCGCCAGTCGTTGCCCATGGAGAAGGCGGGCCCGAGGCGGGTGAAGTTGCTGCCGTCGGTGCTGTAGGAAAAGGTGCCGGGGCGTGGCGAGCCGGGTCGGATGTCCGCGCTCGCGCGCAGCCAGATCCGGCCGCCCGAGGCGGGCGCGCTCGCGACCTCGGTGCCGGTGCCGGTGGTGTTCCAGTTGCCGTCCATGGTGAGCCCGTTGACCATCACCACCCGCGTCGCGCCGCCGTCGCGTTTGACGCCGATCCAGGCGGAGGAGTCACGCAGCAGCGCGAGTCCGGCCCGGTCGCCGTCCCGCATCGTGGAGTGGTCGAGCTGGACCGTGGCGGTGGAGGTGGGTCCCTGGATGCGGTGGGTGAGGGTGTTGCGGGCCCAGTACAGGTCGTTGGTGACGGTCGCGGTCCGCAGGGTCAGTCCGTTGCTGACCGACCACTTGGTGTTGTCCGGGTTGTGGTTCCACTCCCACCTCGGCTTGAGGGTCGTACCGTCGAAGGTGTCGACGCCGGTCATGGGGGTGACCTGGCGGGGTGGAGCGGGCACGGCCGGGCTGGGATACGAGGTGCCCCAGGCGCCGTTGACGAGTTGTACGACGGGCCAGCCGTCCGAGGTCCAGGTCACCGGGGCCAGGGCGGGCATCCGGCCGCCCGGGTATGCGTCCACGAAGGCCATGTAGTACCAGGCGCCGCTCTGTGTCTGCACCAGCCCGCCCTGGTGCGGAACGCCACCGCCGGGGATCGGCCCGCGAAGGTCGAGGAGGACCTGCCGCATCGTGTAGGGACCGAAGGGGCCGTTCGACGACTTCAGGATGTATTGCCCGTTCGCGGGGCGGGTCAGGAAGATGTAGTACTGCCCGTTGATCTTGTAGAAGCGGGAGCCCTCAAGGGTGCCGACACTCGACGGTGTGGTGAACACCTGCTGTGTGCGGACCTGGTTGCGGCCGTCGGGCGAGAGCTGGGCCACGCTGATGGTGGTGTTCCCGTACGCCACGTACAGGGTGTCGTCAGTGTCGACCAACAGCCCCGCGTCGTAGTAGGGAGTGCTGATCGTCGTCAGCCTGCTCCACGGCCCCTCGACGGCCGTGGCGGTGTAGACGTAACTCCGGGCGAAGTCGATCTGGCCGAGCCAGTAGAAGGTCCTGTTGCTCGGACGGTAGGCGAGCGACGACGCCCAGATCCCTCTGACATAGCCACGGGCACCGTTCAGGTCGTACCTGGCGCCGAAGTCGAGGACAGGCACCGAGTGGCCGGCGATCTCCCAGTTCACCAGGTCGTACGAGCGCAGGACGGGCGCGCCCGGCGAGTAGTGCATGGTCGAGGCCGAGGCGTAATAGGTGCCGCCGACGCGGATGACATCGATATCCGCGAAGTCCTGCCAGATCACCGGATTCGTGTACTGCGCGGCGGCCGTGAGGGCCGGCCCCTGGGCGGGAGGGGAGGCGGCGGTGCGGGAGGCTCCGGCCAGAGGAAGGAACATGCCTGTGACCAGGCCGGTGGTGGCGGCCAGCGCGCGGCGACGGGACATGGATTGATGAGGGCATGACATATCCATGGCTGCAGTTCTCCTTTGGCGGCCCTCGTTTGCGTGACCCTCGTTCATGCGGCGCGAAGGGACCGGACTGATCCATCTGGTTCGTGATATCGAACATGGATCGGCTCTTCGGGCAACCAGGATGATAGGAGGCTGGCGGGCCCCGTCAATACCTCTCGCATGATTCGTCAGGCGCATCGAAACATTCGAAGCTCCTCGACTACCCCGCTGTCATGGGTCGGTTGTCCGAATGTCGCAGATCGGTTGGGTCACTTTTACGTCGCCGAGATGCGTGGCGGAACGGAGAAGGCGGTTGGTGTTGACATGTTCGGACGCCTCTCTAGTATCCGTGAGGCCCTGACTTTCCGAATGGCGCTCGAAATTTCGAACGCCCCGATCCTCATTCTTGCGATGTCATGAACGTGACACGGTAAAGGAGCCCTGGTGCCCGCACGATCCTGCAGACGACTGCTCCACTTCCTAGCGGCGGCCGCGTTGACGGTCACCGCGTCCGTGACGGCCTCCGCTCATTCCACCGCCGCGGCCGCGCCCGGCAGCCCGGCGCTCACCCCGCCGTTGGGCTGGAACAGCTGGAACAGCTTCGGGTGCGGGGTCACCGAGGCACAGGTTCGCCAGGCCACCGACGCGATGGTGTCCTCGGGCATGCGGGACGCCGGCTACCGGTACGTGGTGGTCGACGACTGCTGGTTCGACCCGCAGCGTGACGCGGCGGGCAACCTGCGGGCCAATGCGGCCAAGTTCCCGAGCGGGATGAAGGCCCTCGGGGACTACATCCACAGCAAGGGCCTGAAGTTCGGCATCTACCAGGTGCCGGGCGAGCGCACCTGCGCGCAGACCAGCGGCGCCTATCCCGGGTCGACGGCAAGCAGGGGGCACGAGGTCCAGGACGCCACCACATTCGCCTCGTGGGGCGTCGACTACCTCAAGTACGACTGGTGTTCCTCCAGCGGCACCCGCGACGAGCAGGTCGCGCGTTTCACGCTCATGCGCGACGCCCTGCGTGCCACCGGGCGGCCGATCGTCTACAGCATCAACCCCAACAGCTTCCACGCCATCACCGGCGCCACATACAACTGGGGCGAGGTCGCCGACCTGTGGCGGACGACCGAGGACCTGCTCGACATCTGGCAGAACGGCAACACCAACAGCTACCCGATGGGCGTCGGCAACGTCCTGGACGTCACCGCCCCGCTGGCCGCGCAGTCTGGTCCAGGGCACTGGAACGACCCCGACATGCTGGTCGTCGGCCGCCCCGGCCTGTCACTGACCGAGTCCCGCTCGCACTTCGCCCTGTGGGCGCTGCTGGGTGCACCGCTCATGGCCGGCAACGACATCCGAACCATGTCCGCCGACGTGAGCGCGGTCCTGCGCAACCCCCGTCTGCTGGCGGTGAACCAGGATCCGCTGGGCGCGGGCGGGCGCAGAGTGCGCGACGACGGCGCGACCGAGGTGTTCGCCAAGCCCCTGTCCGACGGCTCGGTCGCGGTGGGCCTGTTCAACCGGGGAGGCGACACGGCGACGGTCACCACGACAGCAGCACAAGTCGGCCTGTCCGGCGGGCCGTTCACCCTCACGGACCTGTGGACCGGCGGCACGTCGAGCACGTCCGGGCAGATCTCGGCGAGCGTCCCCGCGCACGGCGTGGCCGTGTTCCGGGTGAGTGGTGGCAGCCCGCTCGCCGCCACGCGGCTGCGCGGCACCGCGTCCGGCCGCTGCCTGGACGTGGACAACGCCTCCACCGCGGCCGGGGCGACGGTACTGATCTGGGACTGCCACTCGGCCGCCAACCAGTTGTGGACCACGTGGGCGGGCGGCGGGATCCGAGTCTTCGGCGACAAGTGCCTGGACGCCTACGACCAGGGCACCGCCAACGGCACCCGGGTCATCACCTGGCCCTGCAACGGCCAGAACAACCAGAAGTGGACCGTCGGCTCCGACGGGTCGATCCGCAACGTCCACGCGGGGCTGTGCCTCGACGTCAACGGGGCCGGCACCGCCAACGGGACCCCGCTGGTCCTGTGGACCTGCAACGGCCAGAACAACCAGAAGTGGACCCGCATGTGAGCCCACAGAAGGGAGTTGCATGATGACAAGGACAAGATCCCTCTTATGGCCCGCCGTGGTGGCGGTGCCCCCACTCTGACGAGCGGTACGCACACGATCCAGAGCAACGGCAAGAACCGAGCTTCATCCTGCGGATCCCGGAGGGCTACGACCGCAACCGCGCCCACCGGCTGGTCTTCGGGTTCCACTGGTGGGGCGGCACCTCGACCGACGTCGCCACGGGCCGCACCGTGGAAGCGGGCACCTGGGCCTACTACGGGCTCCAGCGGCTGGCGAACAACAGCGCCATCTTCGTAGCACCCCAAGGCCTCGACAACGGCTGGGCCAACTCCGGCGGGGAAGACGTCACCTTCGTCGACGACATGATCAGGCGGATCGAAGCGGACCTGTGTGTGGACACCACACAGCGCTTCGCTCTGGGATTCAGCTACGGCGCCGCCATGTCGTACGCGCTCGCGTGTTCCCGGGCGACGGTCTTCCGCGCGGTCGCGGTCCAGAGCGGCGGTCAGCTCAGTGGATGCAGCGGTGGCACCCAGCCCATCGCCTACCTCGGGGTGCACGGCCTGCGGGACAGCGTCCTCGGCATCCCCGGCGGACGGGCGCTGCGGGACAGGTTCGTCAGGAACAACGACTGCACCGCCCAGAACCCGCCCGAGCCGGCACAGGGCAGCCTGACGCACCGGATCACCACCTACTCGGGCTGCTCGGCCGGGCATCCCGTCGCCTGGGCCGCGTTCGACGAAGGACACATCGCCGCTCCGCAGGACGGGGCCGCGGGTGACAGCGGCTCCAGGACGTGGCTGCCGGCAGAGGTGTGGAAGTTCTTCACGCAGTTCCAGACCTCCAACCCGCCGCCGGGGACGGCGACCTGCCGGGTCACCGACACCGTCAGCGCCTGGAACACCGGCCTGACCTCGGACATCACCATCACCAATACCGGCACCGCCACGATCGACGGGTGGTCCCTGGTCTTCACCCTGCCCGACGGCCAGACCGTCACCTCCGGCTGGAACGCGGACTACTCGCCCGCTTCCGGCAGGGTGACGGCCAGGAACGTCTCCCACAACGCCGGCATCGCCCCCGGCGCGTCCGTCGGCATCGGATTCCAGGCCGCCCACACCGGCGATACCGCCACGCCCCTCTCCTTCACCCTCAACGGCACCACCTGCTCCGCCACCTGAGCGGCAAGGGGCTCCGGGGCAGCCGCCGGTGCCCTGGCCGCCCGGGGGAGCGGGCGGCCAGGGCAAGGGCGCGCTGGGTCAGGCGACCGTGCCGGTGACCGAGCTTCCGGACTTGGTGACGTGGTAGGTGACCTTGGCGCCGCTGTAGAAGTGGAAGACCAGCGTCGCCGGTTCCCCGTCGCGGAGCGAGGTGAGGAACTCGGGGGTCAGGATGATCGTCCCGTTCGGGTAGTCGGGCGAGAACGCCTTGTTGAACTCCTGGTACGGCGTCCAGTCGGTCGGGCCGGCGTTGCTGCCGTCGGCGTACGTGGCGTGCATGGTCGCCAGGTCGTTGCCCCGGTACTGGGTGGGAACGGCGAACGATTCGTTGGTGCCGGTGGCGTTCGACAGCACCGGAACGTCGTTGGTGACGATGTCGATGTTCCAGGGCAGCCCACTGGTGAACCGGGCCTGGACAGTCGAGTTGACGCCGTAGGCCCGGTTGCCGACCAGGCGGGTCAGCGCCTTGGCGGTGAACGTCAGCTGGTTGCCGGAGACGGTGTAGTCCCGTCCCGCGGTCAGCTTGGTGTTGCCCTGCCACACCCCGCAGAACTTGGTGCCGTTGAGGTTCAGGGTGAGCGACTTGGCCGTGATCGGGCTGGACTTCGGCACGAAGACCTTGTCGAAGGAGGCCGTGCCCGAGCGGGTCGTCCAGCTCGACTTGATCCACGCGAACAGGGCCGGGTCACGCCACTGGAGGGTGTCGCGGTTCAGGTACGAGAACGGGTCCCACAGGGCGGTGGTGAGGCCGTACTTGCGCGCCCCGTAGCCCACATGCTCGTAGTACTTCAGCGCCTCGCCGCGCTCGACGCGGGAGGGGTGGAAGTGATTGGGGTACTCGAGCAGACCGTACTCGCCGATGTAGACCGGGATGCCCCTGGCGACGAAGGTGCTGTGCATGGCGGCGAAGGAGTCCTCCAGGCCCTTCTGCGCGACGTCGTCGTAGTGGGTGCCGCCCGCGATGTTCACGCTGAACGGGTACCAGCTGTAGTAGTGCACCTGCGCCACGAGCTGACGGTCGTTCAGCGAGTCGATCGTGCGGTACAGGTCGTCCATGTGGGCCTGGTCGCCGCTGCCGGACTGCGTGGTCAGCGACAACAGACGGTCCGTGTTCGCGCCGCCCGAGGAGCGGACGATCGAGTGGAAGGAGACCTGAAGCTCATTCAGGTACTCGGTCTTCTGCGCTGCCGTGGCGTTTTCGAACTGCGGCTCGTTGATGCCCTCGAAGAGCAGGGAGCGCGGCTCGTCCCGGAACGCCGCGGCGATCTGCTTCCAGGTGGAGTTGAAGCGGGCGACCACGTTGTCGTGGTCGGTCGACATCTTCGAGACCCACTGCCACGAGTCGTGGTGGACGTTGAGCACGACGTACAGGCCGCTGTCCTGCGCCCAGTCGACGAGCTGCTTGACGCGGGCCATGAAGGTGGCGTCGATGGTGTACGGCGCGGTGGCGGACTGGTGGTCGCTCCACGTCACCGGGATGCGGACGCTGCGGAACCCGTCCGCGGCGACTTTCTCGAACGTCGCCTTGGTGGTCTGCCCGTTGCCCCAGGAATCCTCGTTGGGAATGGCGTCCAGGGTGTTGCCCAGGTTCCAGCTGGGCTGCATCGTCGCGACGGCGTCCATGGCGGAAGCCGGAACACTGGCCGCCGACGGTGACGCCTTCTTCGTGCCGTCGGGCGCGGCCAGCGCGGTGCCGCCGGTCAGCCCCAACATGACGACCAGCGTCAGCAGCAGGGCGGCCAGGCGACCTGGGCCGCGGCCGCGGTGGTGCGCGGGTTGCCGTATGTCCTTCATGCGTCATGCCTTTCGGTCGGTCGTGCGGGTGATCCGATCCGTGGTGGTCAGGACTGTCAGCCGGCCCTCGTCGCCACCTGGCGGGGCCTGGTTCAGCCGTCGAGGGGCTCGTAGTCGAACCAGTCGAAGTGGACGGTGCCTGCCGCGGCGTACATGCCGATGACCCGGCCCGTGAAGCCGCCGGCGACCTCGGTCGACAGGTAGCGGCCGTCGAGGGTCGCGAGCTCGGTGAACGTGCCGTCGGGCTGCTCGACGCCGAGGGAGACGACGTCGGGTCCCGTGCACGGTCCGTGCGGAGACGGCGGTTCCGTGATCGTGACGGCGAGGACCACCGGCCCGGCGGGCACGGGCTGTTGGGCCACGACCGTGCGCAGGGGGCCGACGCGCGCGATGACTCGTACCTCCGTGCCCGACACCTCGATCGCGTAGTGGTGCCGCTCGTCGAGCCGTACGGCGAGGCCACCGCCTCCCTCCGCGACATCGACCAGAGTCCGCGCCCGGCACGACAGATGCCGCTGGCGCCGGCCGGTGAACACCACGTCGGGTTCGTCAAGGGAGCCGCCCCGCGCGCGGAGCGTCAGCCATCCGGGGCGCTCCTTGGTGGTGCAGTGCTCGGCGGACCGGTCGCGCAGGGAGATCCAGGACGGTCGCAGTTCGGCGAGGTCGAAGTCGTCCCGGCGCTCCTCGACCGGACTGGGGGAGAGCGGCCACGGGAGCTCGGGCAGGTCCAGGGCGACCTCGCCGACGACCGGCCAGTCGTCCACCCAGGTCACGGGGGCCAGGAAGGTCTCCCGGCCGAGCACGTGCCAGCCCGGTGTGCCGCCGCCCGGTCGGACCCCGAGCAGCACCATCCACCAGGAGCCGTCGGGGCCTTGGACCAGGTCGGCGTGCCCCGTGTTCTGGACGGGGTGGTCGGTGCCGCGGTGGGTGAGGATCGGGTTGGCCGGGCACGGCTCGAACGGGCCATTGGGCGTACGGCCGCGGGCGACCGAGACACCGTGGCCGCGCTCGGTGCCGCCCTCGGCGATGAGCAGGTACCAGTAGTCGCCGATCCGGTACAGGTGCGGCGCCTCCGGGGCCTTGGCGCCGGGTCCGCCGGACCAGAGCCGGTGCGGAGTCCCGTACGTCTGCCCGGTGGACGGATCGATACGGACCTGCGAGACCCCGGCGACCGTGCACCAGCAGGTGCCGTCCTCGTCCCAGACCAGGTCGGGATCGATGCCGGGGACACCCGGCGCCCGGATGGGGTCCGACCAGGGCCCCGCCGGGTCGGTGGCCGTGACGATCAGATTGCCGCCGCCCTCACTGCAGTTGGTGACGATCAGCCAGAAGCGGCCGTCGTGGTGGCGCAGGGTGGGGGCGTAGATCCCGCCGGAGGACCACGCGTCCGACAGGCGCAACTGCTCCGGCCGGTCCAGGGCGTTGCCGATCTGCGTCCAGTGCACCAGGTCCCGGCTGTGGAAGAGGGGAACCCCGGGGAAGTACTCGAAGCTGGAGCAGGCCAGGTAGTAGTCGTCGCCGACGCGGCAGACGCTCGGGTCGGGGTGGAAGCCGGGGATCACGGGGTTCACGGGGTTGGTGAAGCGTCCGTCCGGCTGGCGCGGAGGGGGCACCCGAAAGGTCCTCTCGTCGATTCGTGCTGCGGGCGTGGGGTGGTTCAGGGAGCGCCGGGATCCGTGCGGGTGATGCGGAGCAGGACGGCGGACGGCGCGGTGGGCAGGGTCAGGCTCAGCTCGGCCGTGCCGGGCATCCAGGCGGAAACGGCCTGACTGACCGAGGGGTAGAGCAGGTCGACACGGGCGGCGGTGTCCCGCAGGTCGGGCAGGTGAAGCGTCGCCGTGGCGTCGGCTCCGGGGCGGCGCCAGGCGGTGAGGTAGGTGGTGGCGGGAGTGCGCAGGGCCAGGGCGATCCAGGGGTCGTCCCAGGCAGGAAGGCCCAGGGGCCAGGACGGCACGGCCCCCGGCAGGTCGGCGCGGATGGCCTTGTACGCCGCCACCGCCTCGTGGACCAGGGCGCGGGCCTCCGGGGCGAGTTCGGGAATGCGGCCGGAGAGATGGATCCGGCCGAGGAGCGCGTTGGCCATGGTGAAGGCCACCTCGTCGAGGGAGTCCTCCGGCTGGGGGTACGCCCAGACGGCGCCCTGTTCCGGGGTGGCAGCGGTGGGCGCGGAGGCCGCGATGGGCGCGTAGAGCTGGAGGTTCTGCTGATCGCTCGTGGACTGCAGCTGCATCCGGGACAGCAGGGCGTCGTCCCAGCGCATACCGCCCGAGGCGCAGTTCTCCACCACCAGGTGCGGGTACCGGTCGAGGACGCCGTCGAGCCAGTCGAGGTGCGCCCGGTTGTGGCCGAGCAGGCCGGCGCCCGGGGTCTCGCCGGGGCGGGCGCTGGTGCCGGAGCCGGGGTCGATGTTGTGGTCGAGTTTGAGGTAGCCGACGCCCCACTCGCCGACCAGACGGTCCACGACCTGGTCCAGATGGGCCCGGGCGGCCGGGTGGCGCAGGTCCAGGTGATGCCGGCCGGCCTCCGTGACGCGAACGCCGTCGCGGCGGAAGAACGCCTCGTCGGGCAGGGACTTGGCCATGGGGCTGCGGACGCCGATCACCTCCGGCTCCAGCCACAGGCCGGGAACCATGCCGCGCTCCCGGATGCGGTCCAGCACCTCGTGGATCCCGCGCGCCCCGCCGAACCGGGAGGCGGCGGGCTCCCAGGCGCCGACGGTGGTCCACCAGCCGCCGTTGTCGTCGTCGTACCAGCCGGCGTCGATCACGAAGTACTCCGCGCCCGCGTCGGCCGCCGCGTCGATGTGCGGCAGCAGCTTCTCGGTCGTGGGGTCGCCCATCAGGCAGTTCATGTAGTCGTTGAAAATGACGGGCAGGCGCTGGTGGTCGGCGTGCGGGCGGCGCTGGGCGCGGCGGTAGCGGGTCAGCGCGGCGAACGCCTCGTCCGGGCCGCCGTCGGCGCTGAAGGACAGGGCGGCGGGTACGGTGCGGAAGACGGCGCCGGGTTCAAGGGGGTGCCGCCAGCCGTGGTGGGTGTCGGTGGGTCCGAACAGCGCCGCGTAGGCCGCCTTTTCCCGCTCTTCGCACTCCCAGCGCCAGCCCCCGCCGTTGTGCTCGATCTGCCACACCCAGGTGCGGCCGGTGATCCGGTCCGTCAGGCCGCCCATGGGGAGGTGCCCGCAACTGGACCAGGTGCCCTGTCCGTTCAGGGTGAAGCCGGCTCTGCCGTGCCCGTTGCTCACGCGTCCGCTGTGGGCCGGTGTGGTCAGGCGCATCGGCTGTCGCCGCCAGCGGCATTCGGTGAGCCAGTCGTTGTCCGCCCACAGCAGGTCCGCTGCGTCGATGGCCGCCGTGTCCTGCGGGGTGAGGCAGCCCACCGCGAGCGAGCTGACCGACTCCAGGTGCAGCGTGGCCTGCCCCTCGTTGCGCAGGGTCACCTCGCTGCGGAGTACGGGGATGCCGTCCGGGGAGCGGTAGGTGACCTCCGCGGCCAGCCCGGTTTCCGGATCGTGGAGATGCACGGTCAGGGTGTGCCAGTCGCCGTCGTGGGTCGCGTGGTGGCTCCGGTGGCGCAGCCGCCCGCCGAGATCGGTGCCCACGAGGCGGTCGCCCGACCAGCCACGGCCGTGGCCCGCGGCCGTCACCTCCACCAGGGGCTGGGAAGCACCGGGAGTTCTCCGCGCTTCGCCGGGAAGCCCGAGGTACGCGAGGCGCGGGCTGCCGTCGTCATCGAGGACGATCTCGAGGTGAAGGGCCTCGTGTCCCCAGTGGAAGGTCCCTTGTCCCTTGGTCATGTCTGCCCTTTCGAGGTCAGTGCCCGCGCAGAACCGCGCAACCGCCGGGCGGCAGTTCGTGCGCGAGTGCGTCGGTGAGCAGGTCGTGGGCGGGCTCGGGCAGCGGCACGGGTTCGGTGCGGTGATTGATCAGGAAGCGCCAGCGGCGTCCGTCCGGGGTGCGTCGGGTGACGGCCTCGACCTGCGGGGGCAGGCCCGGCAGCTCGGGGCCCACCCCGGCCTCGTCGAGCAGCCGGGCGACAAGGGCGCCGTAGTCGGGGTCTTCGAGCTGGGTCGAGAGGTACCAGCCCTGCCCGTTGCCGAGGCGGTGCCGGGTCAGCGCCGGGCTGCCGGTGAGCATCCCGTGGGTGTAGGCGGCGAGCGGCTCGGCGCCCTCGGTGCGCAGGGACTCGCTCCAGGCGGTGCCCTGTGTTCCGTCCGACAGGGTGATCCGCTCGCCCCGCCGCAGGGGCCGGTACTCCTCGACGCGGATGCCCAGCGCCTCGCGCAGGGGAGCGGCCGGGTAGCCGCCGAGGCGGGCGTGGAGGCGTTCGTCGGCGTAGCCGCTCGCGTGCTGGACGAGGAGCGTCCCGCCGTCGGCGACGTAACGGCGCAGATTCTCGGCGGCCCCGTCGGAGAGGAGGAACAGGGCCGGTGCGACGACGAGCGGGTAGCGGCTCAACTCGTGTTCGGGGTGGGCGAAGTCGACCGTGACCCCGGCCTCCCACAGCGCGCGGTGCGCCCGGGCGAGCGCCGCGTGGTAGTCGAGCTCCGTGGAGGGCAGTCCGTCCACGCCGAGCGCCCACCAGGCGTCCGGGTCGTGCAGGACGGCCACCGGCGCCGACACCGTCGAACCCGCCAGCTCGCCGAGGCGGGCGACCGCCTCCCCGGTCTGTGTGACCTCGCGGAAGATCCGGCTGTCGGGTCCTGCGTGCGGGACCATCCCCGAGTGCCAGGTCTCGGCGCCGGCCCGGGACTGCCGCCACTGGAAGAAGAGGGCGCCCTCCGAGCCGCGGGCGATATGGCCGAGGGTGTGCCGCAGGATGTCACCGGGGTCCTTGGCGAGGACCCGGTCGCCGTCGTAGACGGTACTGGTGCCCTGCTCCATCAGCAGCCAGGGACGGCCGCCGCCCAGGGAGCGGGCGCGGTCCGCGTGGAAGGCGACGTCGGCGGCGGCGGCCAGGCCGGGTGCGCCGGGGTACTGGTCGCAAGTGACCACGTCGAGTTCCCGGGCGAGGGCCCACAGGTCGATGTTCTGGTACGAGGGCAGCATCAGGTTGGTCGTCACCGGCCGGTCGCTGTGCGCGCGGATCGCGTCCCGCTGCTCGCGGTAGGCGGCGATGACCTCGTCGGACCAGAAGCGGTGGAAGTCCAGTGCCTGGCCGGGGTTCTTGTGCCAGTTGGTGGCACGCGGCGGCAGGATCTGCTCCCAGGAGGTGTAGCGCTGGCTCCAGAAGGCCGTTCCCCAGGCGTCGTTGAGGGCGTCCAGCGAGCCATGACGGGCGCGCAGCCACACCCGGAAGGCGGCGGCCGTGTGGTCGCAGTAGCACAGGGTGACGTACTCGTTGTGCACGTGCCACAGCGCGAGGGCGGGGTGGTCGCCGTAGCGTTCGGCGAGCACCGCGGCGATCCGACGGGCCGCGTTGCGGTACGCGGGCGCGGTGAGGCAGTACGTGTCCCGGCTGCCGTGGACGAGACGGGTGCCGTCGGGCCGGACCGTCAGCGCGTCCGGGTGGGCCAGGGTGAACCAGGGCGGCGGGGAGGCGGTGGGGGTGGCCAGGTCGACGGCCACGCCGTTCGCGTGCAGGCGCTCCAGGTGGGCGTCCAGCCAGGCGAAGTCGTAGCGGCCCTCCTCCGGTTCCAGCAGCGCCCAGGAGAAGACGCCGACGGTGGCCAGATTGACCCTGGCCCTGCGCATCAGCTCGTCGTCCTCCTTCCAAACCGGCTCGTCCCACTGCTCGGGGTTGTAGTCCCCGCCGAAGGCCAGGCCGCCCAGGCGGTCGGTGATGCTGCGAGTCGTCATGACGGTTCCTCGGGTACGGAGAGGGAGTCGTGCTCTGTCGGGCCGCCCCCCGGCAGGGTTCCGCGGTTCACCTCATGACCCATGGCGGCGGCCTTCCTGCGGCGGCTGTCGAAGCGCTTCACTTCAGCCGCAAGTTAGCGGACGATTTTCGGGTCAAACAAGGGTCTCGACCGCGAGACTCTTTCTTCTGCAGGCGCATTGACAGCCCGTCAGTGGGAATGGCATCGTCGAAGCGCTTCGACAAGCATGCCTCAGCGCCGGCTCAACACTCGGCTCACGAGCGACCGCGAGCGCCGCACGACCAGCGCCGAGGATCTCGCGGTGGGTGCGTGGTTGCGGCTGTTCGACCGGCGGCTCGGTCAGTGGGCTCGAAGCACATCGAACGCCGTGAGAGCCGCGTGGAGTTCGGTGCGCTGTTCGCCGGACTCCAGGTCGCGGTCGAGGAGACGCTCGATGGTGCGCAGACGTTGGTACATGGTTTCGCGGGACAGGCCGCCCCGGCGCGCGGCGGTGGTCTTGTTGCCGGCCGCTTCGAGGTAGTGGCGCAGGGTCGTCAGCAGGTCGGTGCCGTGCTGGGTGTCGTAATCGATGAGTCGCCCGAGCTGCTGTTCGGCGTACTCCTGGATCCGGGTGTCCTCGCGGAGCGCGTAGAGCAGGCGGCGCAGGCCGATGTCGGACAGCTCGTGGAAGGACCGGTCCGGGGGGAGGGGCTGGCCGGGCGGGGTGGCCTCGGCGACGCGGGCCGCCTCGCGGAAGGAACGGGCGGTGTCGGAGAGATCCGTGACCTCGGTACCGACCGTCACGACCGCTCGCGGGGCCAGGCTCAGTGTGGTGCTGCACAGTCGTTCGACGACCGGGCGCCAGGGTTGGGAGGGACGCAGAGCCAGCAGGATGCCGAGGCGGTCGGGGGCCAGTTCGCCGACGAGCGCCGGGACTCCCGCCGTCCGCAGCTCCTGGAGCAGGCGGGCCTCGGGCTCGGTTCCCCCTTGGCCTGTGCGGAGGTCCACCAGGGTCGCGACGTACCGGCTTCGGTCGGTCGGCAGGCCAAGTGCGGCGCAGCGGGCGCGGGCGTCCTCGGCGGAGCGGTGGCGCTGGTCGACCAGGTCGCGCAGGGCGTTGCGGTGTGCGGTGTGTTCCCAGGGAGTGGGGTGGATGAGTCGGGCGACGGTCAGCGCCATCGCGGTCCGCTCCAGCACGGTGATGTCCTCCGGCCCGAAGGCGGGGCCGTCGGTGCGGGCCGGGAGCATGACCACACGGCCCCAGCGCTCGCCCTGGTACTCGACGGGTGCGGTGAGCCATCCCGCCGGGCCGCATCCCGGCGTGTGGTCGTCGGCTCCGGTGGCTCTGGAGCGCCGTTCCCAGCCGGTGAGCGCCTCCTCCACCGTGCCTCCGGACGGTTCGCAGATCAGTGCCTGGTGGACCAGGTTCTCCAGGACGACCGTGCGGCCGCACATCTCCGCCGCCGCACGCACCACGTCCTCCGGTCCGGCTCCGCGCAGTGTGAGGGCGGTGAACGCCTCGTGGATGCGCTGGGTGCGGCGCATCGCGTCCGCCTGGTTGCCGAGCAGGAGGGCGTGCACGACCTGGGTGACCTCCAGGAAGTTGACGTCCTTGGCGAGCGTGACGAGGGGAAGGCCACGCAGGCGGCAGGCGTCGACGAGGGCGTCCGGCGGGCGGTGATAGCGACGTACGAGTTCGATGACCAGCGCCGCGGCCCCTACGTCGGCGAGTTCGTCGACGTACCGGCGCACGCCGGGCACGTCTTCGGGGAGGGGCATTCCGGTGGTCAGGACGAGTTCGCCGCCCTTGAGGAAGGACGCGGGGTCGGTCAGTTCGGTGATGTGGACCCACCTGACCGGCCGGTCCAGCTGGGGCACACCGGTGACGACCTGGGGCTGTCCGGCGGCCAGGACGGGAAGGGCCAGGACGTCGGCGACGGTGAGCGCGCGGGTGGTGCCATGGCCGGCCGGGTGGTTGTCGTTCACGGTGTCCGGTGTCTCCATGGGGTCCCCTGCTCGAGCACGGCTCAGTGCGCGCGAGTGCCCGGCCACTGTGACAAGCGTCGCTGACCTGCGCAAGAGCGGTCCGTGAGCGATCGGCACCCGGCATACCCCCGGCGAGGCGGACACAACGTCCGGATGTCGCGGCCCGGCCGGACAGATCGCACGTTGGCGCACCCCTGGTCCGCGGAGATGCTCGGGATACCGCAGCAGACCGAACGCCGAGGCCGGGAGACGAACATGACCGCACTGTCGCCGCACCTTCGCCAGGCCACACCCGTGGTGGCGGTCCGGGGTGAGGGCGTCCACCTCTACGGCGAGGACGGCCGCCGCTACCTCGACTTCACCGCAGGCATCGGCGTCACCAGCACCGGGCACTGCCACCCCAAGGTCGTGGCGGCGGCGCAGGAGCAGGTGGGCACGCTGATCCACGGCCAGTACACGACGGTCATGCACGAGCCGCTGCGGCGGCTGGTCGACAAGCTCGGCGAGGTGCTGCCGGCCGGTCTGGACAGCCTGTTCTTCACCAACTCCGGCAGTGAGGCGGTGGAATCCGCGCTGCGCCTGGCCCGCCAGGCCACCGGCCGGCCGAACGTCATCGTGTGTCACGGCGGCTTCCACGGTCGTACGGTCGCCGCCGCCTCCATGACCACCTCCGGCACCCGCTTCCGCTCCGGTTTCTCGCCGCTGATGAGCGGTGTCGTCGTCACGCCGTTCCCGTCGGCCTACCGTTACGGCTGGGACGAGGAGACCGCCACCCGCTTCGCCCTGAAGGAACTGGACTACACGCTCCAGACGATCTCCTCGCCCGCCGACACGGCCGCGATCATCGTCGAGCCGGTGCTGGGCGAGGGCGGATACATCCCCGCGAACCGAGCCTTCATGGAGGGCCTGCGGGAGCGGGCGGACCGCCACGGCCTTCTGCTGATTCTCGACGAGGTGCAGACGGGCGTCGGGCGTACCGGCCGCTTCTGGGGGCACGACCACTTCGGCGTCACGCCCGACATCCTCGTCACCGCCAAGGGCCTGGCCAGCGGCTTCCCGCTGTCCGGCATCGCCGCCTCGGAGGAGCTGATGACCAAGGCATGGCCCGGCTCGCAGGGCGGCACGTACGGCGCCAACGCCGTTGCCTGCGCCGCGGCCTGCGCCACCCTCGATGTCGTACGCGACGAGAAGCTCGTCGAGAACGCCGAGGCGATGGGCGACCGGCTGCGCCGCGGCCTGGAGGCGGTGGCCGACCGGACGCCGGGCATCGGCGACGTGCGGGGCCTCGGGCTGATGCTGGCCACCGAGTTCGTCACCGAGGACGGCAACCCCGCCCCGGAGACCGCCGCCCGCGTGCAGCGCGCCGCCGTTGACGAGGGCCTGCTTCTGCTGCTGTGCGGGGCCTGGAACCAGGTCGTACGGATGATCCCGGCGCTGGTGATCGACGAGACGGCGGTGGACGAGGGCCTCCAGGCGTGGGCGACCGCGGTGGAGGTCGGCACATCGGGAGCGGCGCGGCGATGACGGACCCCACCGGGGCCGGCGCGGCGATGCCGGACGCCACCTCGCCCGGCGCGGCGATGGCGGACGCCACCACGCCCCTGGAACCGCTGGTCGCACGGCTCGCCGAGACCGCGCTCGCCTACGGGTGGAGACCGGCCCCGCCTCCACCGGCCGCTACGCCTAGGACGCCTCCAACTACCGGCTCCCGCCGCGGGCCGTGGTCTTCCCCCGCAGCGCCGACGACGTCGTCGCGGTGCTGCGGGCCTGCCGCGAGGCCCACGTTCCGGTCACCGCCCGCGGTGGCGGCACCAGCATGGCGGGCTACGCCGTCGGGCCCGGCGTCGTACTGGACTTCTCCCGGTACATGAACCGGATCCTGGGCATCGACCCGACGGCGCGCACCGCGCGAGTCGAGGCCGGAGTCATCCTGGACGCGCTGCGCGGCGCGACCGCACCGCACGTGCTCACCTTCGGCCCCGACCCGTCCTCGCACAGCCGGTGCACCCTCGGCGGCATGATCGGCAACGACGCCTGCGGCAACCGGTCGGTGCGGCGCGGGCGGACCAGTGGCCACATCGAGGCGCTGGAGATCGTGACGGCCGACGGAGTGCGGGCGGTCGCCGACCGAACCGGCCTGCGCGCGGCAGACCCGCACGACACGGACGCGGTCGAGCGAGTCGCCCGCATCGAAACGGACGTACGCCGCCTGATCGAAGCCAATCTGGCGCCGATCCGCACCGATCTCGGACGCGTTCCGCGTCAGGTCTCCGGCTACCAACTGCACCATCTGCTGCCCGAGCACGGCTTCGACATGGCTCGCGCACTGGTGGGCACCGAGAGCTCCTGTGCGGTCGTCACCGCGGCGACGGTCCGCCTGGTGGCGACCGCACAGGCGTCCACGCTCCTCACCCTCGGCTACGACGACGACGTCGTCGACGCCGCCGAGGACGTCCCCGAGATCCTGCGCTGGAACCCCACCGCCGTGGAGGGCATGGACGAGGCGATCGTCGCCACCATGCGTGCCCGGCGTGGTCCGAACTCCGTCACGGGGCTCCCCGAAGGGCGGGCCTGGCTGTACGTCGAACTCGACGGCGACGATCAGGCGGCCGTCGACGCCCGCGCCGCCGAACTGCTGGACGTGCTCAAGGCGCAGGGCCGTACGACCGACGGGCGGGTCGTGCACAGCCCGGCCGAGCGACGCTCGCTGTGGCGGGTACGGGAGGACGGGGCAGGGCTCGCGGCCCGCCTGGTGGACGGCGGGGAGTCCTGGCCCGGCTGGGAGGACGCTGCGGTCGCGCCCGAGAACCTGGCCGCCTACCTGCGCGGCTTCCGTAAGCTGCTGGCCGCGCACGGTCTGACCGGCGTGCTGTACGGGCACTTCGGCGCGGGCTGCGTCCACGTACGCATCGACTTCGACCTCGCCACGGACACGGGGCGCGCCGCCATCCGCCGGTTCCTGTCGGAAGCCGCCGCCCTGGTCGTGGAGCACGGCGGAAGCCTGTCGGGCGAACACGGCGACGGGCGGGCCCGGGGCGAGCTGCTGGAGGTCATGTACAGCGACCGGCTCATCCGGACGTTCGCTGCCTTCAAGGAGATCTTCGACCCCGAGGGACTGCTGAACCCGGGTGTCATCGTGGCCCCGGCCCGCCTGGACGACGACCTCGCCGTGCACCAACTCCCGCTTATCGACACGGAGTTCACCTTCCCGCACGACGAGAAGGGCTTCGCCGGTGCCGTGCGCCGGTGCGTCGGCGTCGGCCGCTGCCGTAGCGACGCGGGCGGCGTGATGTGTCCCAGCTACCGGGCCACGGGGGAGGAGACCGACTCCACCCGCGGTCGGGCCCGCCTGCTCCAGGAGATGGTGCGGGGCGGAACCGTCCGGGACGGCTGGCGCTCCACGGAGGTCCGTGACGCCCTCGACCTGTGCCTGTCCTGCAAGGCGTGTTCCAGCGACTGTCCGGTCGGCGTCGACATGGCCACGTACAAGGCGGAGTTCCTGCACCAGCACTACAAGGGCCGCGTCAGACCCCGCTCCCACTACTCCCTGGGCTGGCTGCCGCTGACGTCCAGGCTCGTCGGACGCGTGGCCCGCCCGGTGAACACGTTGCTGCGCGGACACCTTGGGAAGCTGCTCGCACGTCTCGGCGGCGTGACCACCAGACGCCGGATCCCCGCCTTCGCCTCCCGCCGCGCACTGCGCCGGGCCCTGCGCACGGCGAGAACCGGCGAACCGGCGAAGACGCTGCTGTTCGTGGACAGCTTCACCCGCGCCTTCCGCCCCAAGGTGGCCGGGGCGGCGAGCCGCGTACTCGCCGACGCCGGCGTTCCCTGCACGGCGCAGGACGACCTGTGCTGCGGCCTGACCTGGGTGAGCACCGGGCAGCTGTCCGTCGCGCGCCGCATCATGGCCCGCACGGTCGCCCGTCTGGACAACGGCGACGAACGGCCCATCGTCGTGGCCGAGCCCAGCTGCGCGGCCGCGTTGAAGCGTGACATTCCCGAACTGCTCGGCACCGACGCCGCCCAGCGCGTCGCGGCCCGCGTCCACACCTTCACCGGCGCCCTGACCGACCTCGCCACACCCGGCTGGCGCCCGCCCGCGCTGCCGGACGACGTCGTCCTGCAGACCCACTGCCACGAGTACGCCACCTTCAAGGGCCGCCACCCCCGCGACCTGCTCTCCCGCCTCGGCGTACGGAAGGTCGGCGAGGCCGAGGGCTGCTGCGGTCTCGCCGGCAACTTCGGCTTCGAGGAACAGCACTACGACACCTCGATGGCCGTCGCCGACCTGGCCCTGAAGCCGCGCCTCGACGGCATCCACGCCATGGACGGGGCCACCCCGACCGTCGTCGTGGCCGACGGCTTCAGCTGCGCGACCCAGATCGACCACCTCGCCGGAGACCGGGGCGTCCGCGCCCTGCACCTCGCGGAACTGCTCGACCCCGCCGTCGATCGATCCGATCAATCAGGAGAGACCTCATGACCGACACACCCACTCAGTTGTTCATCGGCGGGGCCTGGGTGGACGCCGCGGACGGCGCCACCATGCCCGTCGACGACCCCGCCACCGGCGAGATCCTCTGCCACGTCGCCGACGCCGGTCCCAAGGACGCGGGGCTCGCCGAGGAAGCGGCCGTGCAGGCACAGCAGGAGTGGGCCCGTACGGCACCCCGGGTGCGCAGCGAGATCCTGCGCCGCGCCTACGAGATCATCATCCAGCGCACCGACGAGCTCGCCCAGCTGATGACGTCCGAGATGGGCAAGCCGCTCACCGAGGCCAGGGGAGAGGTGGCGTACGCGGCCGAGTTCTTCCGCTGGTTCTCCGAGGAGGCCGTCCGTATCGACGGCGGCTACGGCACCCTGCCCGACGGCCGCAACCGCATGCTGCTCTCCCGCCGCCCGGTCGGCCCCTGTCTGCTGATCACCCCGTGGAACTTCCCCCTCGCCATGGGCACCCGCAAGATCGGCCCGGCGGTCGCGGCCGGCTGCACGATGGTGCTCAAGCCGGCCCCGCAGACCCCTCTGTCCAGCCTGGCTCTCGCCGCGATCCTGAAGGAGGCCGGGTTGCCGGACGGCGTGCTCAACGTCGTCACCACCTCCCGTGCGGGGGAGGTCTGCGAACCGCTTCTGCGCGGCGGGCGGATTCGCAAGCTGTCCTTCACCGGTTCCACGGCCGTCGGGCGGCTGCTGCTGGCCCAGAGCGCGGAGGCGGTCGTACGGACGTCGATGGAGCTGGGCGGCAACGCGCCGTTCATCGTCTTCGAGGACGCCGACCTGGACAAGGCCGTGGACGGGGCGATGGTCGCCAAGATGCGCAACATGGGCGAGGCCTGCACGGCCGCCAACCGCTTCTTCGTGCACCGGTCGGTGGCGGAGGAGTTCGGGCGGCGTCTGGCCGAGCGGATGGGCGCGCTCGTCGTGGGCCCCGGCACCCGGGACGGCGTCGATGTCGGCCCGCTGATCGACAGGACGGGGCGTGCCAAGGTCGAGGAGCTGGTCGCCGACGCGGTGGAGCGTGGTGCACGCGTCCTCGTCGGCGGCCGTACGCCGGAGGGTCCGGGCTGCTTCTACCCGCCGACCGTGCTCGCCGACGTCGACCCCGGCAGCCGGCTGATGGACACGGAGATCTTCGGCCCGGTGGCCGCGATCCTCACCTTTGACGACGAGGGCGAGGTGATCCGCCGGGCCAACAACACCCCCTGGGGCCTGGTCGGTTACGTCTTCACCGAGGGCCTCGACCGTGCCCTGCGGGTGAGCGAGCGGCTGGAGGTGGGCATGGTGGGGCTGAACACGGGGCTCGTCTCCAACCCGGCCGCACCCTTCGGCGGGGTCAAGCAGTCAGGGCTGGGCCGTGAGGGCGGCAGGATGGGAATCGACGAGTTCCTGGAGTACCAGTACCTCGCGGTGCCCGTCAGCTGACGGCTACTCCCTGTTCGACCTCGCCTCGGTGCGGCCTCAGCGCAGGTGGCGTGCGGTGATCTCCGCCGCGGTGTCGGTGACGAGCCTTCCCATCTCGGGCAGCCGGCCGGGCTCGAAGCGGGAGTCGGGCAGGGAGACGGCCACGGCGGCCAGCGGTACGCGCTCAGCGTCCAGCACGGGTGCCGCGATGGCGCAGACACCCTGTAGGTACTGGTTGTGGTTGACGGCGTAGCCACGCTCTCTCACGCGCTGCAGCTCCGCTCGCAGTTCCTCCGGGTCGGTGATGGTCTCCTCGCCGTAGCCTTCCAGCGTCCCCGCGGTGACCTCGTCGACCTCGGACTTCCCCAGATGGGCGAGGACGGCGTTCCCGGCGGCGGTGGCGTGCAGGGGTGAGGTGTCGCCGATGGCGTGGAAGGTGCGTACGGCGTGGTCGCAGTCGACGCGGTCGACGACCACCATCCCGTGCAGGGCGTCGGGTACCGACAGGTGGATGGTCTCGTTCACCGCGTCGCGGAGTCGGATCATGGGTTCGCGGGCGGCGGCGAACAGGCTTGAGCCTTGCAGGGCGGCGGGTCCTCCGGCGAGGACGCGGGCGCCGATCTCCCAGCGGGTGGTGTCCTTGCGGTTCGCCCGCAGCCAGCCCGCCTCGTTGAGCGTGACCAGGGTGCGCTGCACGGTGGACTTCGGCAGGCCGAAGAGCTTCGTCAACTCCCCGACGGTGACGGGCTGGTGCTGGGCGACGGCCTCCAGGATGCGCAGCGACCTGGTGACGCTCTTCATCTCCATGCGGTCCCCCCGTCAGTTGTGTGGATTCGCCGTGTTCATCTCTTGACTCCCTGTCAGAGCCATGTGGAGCGCGCCTTCAAGTCCCTCGACAACATCAAGGGCGCCGTCCGCAAGTACTGGGACACCGGTGGCCGCGAACCCCGACGCCGCCTACCAGCTGATCGACTTCGCGCTGCGGCCCGACATCCAGGCCAACTACGCCGAGATCTACCGATGGCCCCGGTCGTGCCCGCCGCCTACAAGAAGCTCTCCCCGGCCGCCGCCGGCAACCTGGCCAGCTCTCCCGAGCACCTGGAGTCCGGTTTCGACCTGGACGTCGAGTGGTGGATCAAGAACGAGTCGGCCGTCACAAAGCGCTGGCAGGAGTGGACGCATGCCTGAGCTGCACCTGAAGTCCGGCCCCCAGTCGTCCCCGGCGGTCTCCCCGCCGCCGGGGACCGGCACCGGGAAGCCCCTCTCCGTCACGGACCTTCGCAAGACGTACGGCGGCGTCACCGCGGTCGACACGGTCTCCATGGAGATCGCGGGCGGCGAGTTCGTCACCTTCCTCGGGTCCTCCGGTTCCGGCAAGACCACCACCCTGATGATGATCGCCGGGTTCTGCGAGCCCGACTCCGGCAGCATCGTCGTCGGCGGCCGTGACGTGACCCGGCTGGCCCCGCAGAAGCGCGGCCTCGGCTTCGTCTTCCAGCAGTACCTGCTGTTCCCGCACATGACGGTGAAGGGCCTGCGGGCCAAGCAGCGTGACCTGGCCGAGAACTTCGGCCACGAGACGGTCGTGCTGAGCAAGAGCGAACTGCGGGCCGAGCTCGGCTCGGACTACTACCACGGCGCCCTGCTCGACCCGCTCAGCGCGGGCCTGCACGTGGGCAAGTTCGTCGGCGGCCTGGCGGACGCCGCCGAGCGTGCCGGCGCCGAGATCCACGAGCGCAACGCCGCCACCGGCCTCACCCGCCTCCCTGGTGGCGGCTTCCTGGTGGAGACCCTGCACGGCACCATCCGTGCCAAGCAGGTCATGGCGGCGACGGACGCCTACACCGACAAGTCGCTGCCGTGGTTCCGCAAGCGGCTGATCAACGTCGGCAGCTTCATCATCGTCACCGAGCCGCTGGGGGAGGCGCGCGCCAAGGAGCTCATCCCGAACGGCCGCCTGCTGGTCGCCCACAAGAATGTCGGCCACTACGTCCGCCTCACCCCCGACAACCGCCTCGCCTTCGGCGGCCGGGCCCGCTTCGCCCCCTCCAACCCGGCCTCCGACATCAAGAGCGGCGACATCCTCAAGTGGGAGATGACCGAGATCTTCCCGCAGCTCGCCGGGGTGCGCATCGACTACGTGTGGGGCGGCATGGTCGGCTTCTCCTGGGACCGCATCCCCCACGCGGGCGAGGTCAACGGCCTGTACTACTCCATGGGTTACTGCGGCCACGGCGTCCAGATGGCCACGTACATGGGCCGCGCGGTCGCCGAGATGATGGACGGCAACCCCGAGGCCAACCCGATGCGCGGCTTCGGCTTCCCGAAGGTGCCCGTCCCCTTCTACAACGGCACCGCCTGGTTCCTGCCGTTCGGCGGCGCCTACTACAAGGCGAAGGATCGCCTGACCTGAGCAGGAGGTTCAGTGCCGGGCGAACTGCACCTCGGTCGGTTGCACGACGTTCGGCCGCAACGCGATCCCGGTGATGGTCAGTCGTTCTCCGTAGATGTCCGTGATCCTGATCGAGTTGCCGCACCCGCTGCCGTTGGCGGAAAGGAAGTAGTTGTATTCGGTGCGGGGCAACTGCCGCCAGCCGTCGCCGGTCTTGACCTCCAGGCGCGCGACCGGGTTCCGGTGGCCGATCGCCTGGATGCCGCACCAATAGGGGCTGGACCCGGTTTTGTATCTGATGGAGATCGTGTCGGAGATGCTGGGGCTCACTAGGCTCCAGGTGATGGGGATCCGGCCGACCTTGAGGTCGGCGAGTTTGGCGAATGCCTGTTGGCTGAGGTCGAGTTGCCCGGGTGCGCAGGGCAGGGGGCATTCGTTGGTGATCCGTACCGTGATGGACTTGCCGTTGGCCGCGCGGACGAGCACGTACGCGCCGCATGCCCTGGACGTCTCGTAGTCCGTGGTGTTCATGGCCGCGATCATGAGGTCGGGACTCGGACCGAACAGACAGGCGCCGTTTCCGTCGGCGGCCTCGTAGGCGGTGGCGACCCCCGTGTAGGTGGAGCCGGGTCGAATCCGCCCTGCCGACGACGCCGTGGTGGACGCCGTTCGCGGGGACTCTGGGGTGCTGGTGGCCGACGGTCGTGCCGACGCGGTGGTCGCAGTGGCCGACGGACTCGAACTGCGCGTCGCGGTCGGCGTCGCCGACGCGGTCGGGGTGCTCGTCCCGGGCGGGGTGGTGGCCCTCACCTGGGAGGTGGCGACGGACGTTGCGGCGGCAGGCCCTGCCTCTTCCTTCCGGTCGGGGAGCAACCCCATGACCAGGTAGGCGAGAACGCCCGCGGCGGTCACCGCCACCGTGCTGCCCAACATGAGCCTGCGTCTGCGCCTGCGCTGCCTCGCGGCCTGCCTCGCTGTCTTCATTACCCGTCCGTTCGGAAAGATCGAGCCGATGGTGCACTCTTCAGTGACCGCACAAGGCGAAAAGGTTGCCGACGATTTCTCACTGAGGCGTGGCCGCGTCCGGCGGGAAGGTGGATCCGCCCCAGGGTCCGGTGCCGTGCCACCGTCTGCGGTGGCGAGCCGAGCCGGGCGGCAGCGTGACGGGGGCTGCGGCGGCATACGAGAAGTATGCCGCCGCAGCCGCTCGCGTCCCGAGGATCAGACGGCCGTGAAGGTCCACAGCAGGTTGGAGCTGCTGCCGTACGTCCACTGTTTGGTGACGGAGCCCGAGTCGACATTGCCGCCGCCGTCGAGGACCAGACCGGTGGTGCGGTTGGCGATCGAATAGCGGTCGCCGCCCCGGTGGGTGATCTTCCACTGCTGGTTGATGCCGCCGTTCCAGGGGGCCTGTCTCGCCGGAGAGCCGTCGGCGGTGGCGCCCCAGCTGTCGGCGACCATGCCGTTCGTGCGGTTGACCAGCCTGTAGTAGCCGCCTCCGACCGCCTCCGCCCGCCACTGCAGGTTGGTGCTGCCGTCCCAGGTCCACTGCTTGAGGTTGGACCCGGAGGCCACGTTGCCGCCGCTGTCCAGGGCGAGCCCGTTGGTGGCGTTGGTGATCCGGAAGTACGTCGCCGGGTTGAACTGGACCCTGAGTGAGGTGATCTGGTCGTTGTTGCCGGTGACCCGCAGGTCGGGGCTCTCGGCGGTGAACGTCCAGGAGGTGCCGCTGAAGTTGTCTCCGGAGTAGCCGATCACTTGGTAGCCGGGGGCCGGCCGGAGAGAGGAGAGCGTGCCCGCGCCCAGTCCGGCCGCGTTCAGGTCGGCCGCGGTGTAGTCGCCGACGGTGAACACACCGGCGCTGCCGGTGTAGTTGACGTCCGTGAAGGCGACGGCTCCGGCGAGCGGCCGAAGTCCCGGGATCGTGCCGGAGAAAGCGAGCTTCAGGACGTAAGCGCCCGCACTGTACGGCGCCGAGGACGGCAGGGTGACCGTGAGGCCGGACGAACTCTGGGTCGGCGTCGGCAGGTCGGTGTAGGTGCCGGCGGTGGAGCCGAGGAGCTTGACCGAGGTCAGCGACGAGAGGTTGATCCGGTCCGAGCCGAGGGTCTTGATCGTCAGTGAGCTGCCCGGCCAGCCCAGGACGGTGGCGTACAGGACGTTGTTGGCCTTGTTACGGGTGAAGCGGATGTCCTGCGCGGTACCGGCATGCGGAGTGGTGAACGAGCCGCCGCCCATTTTCGTCGGGCCCTCGCCGTACTGCGTCCAGGCGCGGGTCGAGTACACCGACTCGCCGAAGCGCTTCAGATGGTCTCCGATACCGAGCAGGATGTCCTTCTGCGCCTGGGGGATGGTGCCGTCGGCCATCGGCGCGATGTTCAGCAGCACGTTGCCGTTCTTGCTGACCCGGTCGATGAACGAGTGCAGCATTTGCTGGATCGTGTAGTAGCCGATGCCCTGGGTGTAGCACCAACTGCTGCTGGAGATGCTGTCGTCGGTCAGCCAATACGGGGTGGTGATGTCGGCCGGGCCGCCGCGCTCGTAGTCGAAGACCTCGCCCTTGCCGTGCATGCCGTCCTTGTACGTCGCGACGACTTCACGGCCCCAGCTGCTCGCCTGGTTGTAGTAGTAGGCCAGGAAGTTCAGGCGCTGAGTCTCGTCGACGGCAACGAGATTGAAGTCCTGCCAGAGGATGTCGGGCTGGGCGCGGTCGATGACCTCCTTGAGCTTGTCGAACCAGAGCTGGTTCTCCGCCGCCGAACCCAGCTGCCCGTAGAGCTTCTTGAGGCTGCTGTCCGTCTGGGCCGGGACATGTTCGTAGAAGCCGGTGAAGTTGTACGCATGGTGCATGGACACCAGGAGCTTCAGGCCCTTGGCGCGGATGGCCGTGGAGAAGAGCCTCAGCAGGTCCAGCCCCGGGCCCTTCTTCACCGAGTTCCACTCGTTGACCTGGCTGTCCCACATGGAGAAGCCGTCATGGTGCTCGGCGACCGGGCCCGCGAACTTGGCGCCGGCGTCGACGAACAGTTGCACCCACTCGTCGGGGTCGAACTTCCCGCCGGCCGACTTCAGCTTCGGCGCGAACTTCACGAAGTTGCCCGCCCGGTCCTGAGCCCCGTTGATGAAGTTGTGGTACGGCCACGCCGACGGCTGGCCGTAGGTCGCGATGTGGTGCTGGTTGGCGTTGCTGCCCGCTTGGTACATGCTGCGCGGGTACCACTCGTTGTCGTAGGCGGGGACGCTGAAGGCGCCCCAGTGGAAGTAGATCCCGAACTTCGCGTCCTGGAACCACTCCGGGGCCGGCGGGTGCTGGTCGACCGAGTTCCAGTCGGGCGTGTAGGTGCTGGGCGCCGCCTGAGCGGCGCCCGCACCTAACACACCTCCGGCAACGGCCGCCGCGGCCACGGAGGTGGCACCGGCCAGGAAGTTGCGCCTGTTGATCGAACTCGACATGGAGACATCCCTGGTGCAGAAGGGGACAGGGGAATGCAGGGCACCGCTTGTTACGCATGAACGTCTGTCATGTCTCCCTGGGATGTCAACTGGCGTGCAGGGATGAAAAGCGACGAACGGTCAGGTGATTAGCCCCACTTGCTTCCTGGTTATTGCGATTTGCGACTGCCCAAACATGGCATGTTTGCCAGGGCCCCTGGACGCGCGCCCTCACCACCTGCGCGAGCACTTCGTCGACGGTCACTACCTCGCACCGGCCCTGCAGGGCTGAGCGCGCAGATGGACTCCGAGTCCCGTGAGACGGCCGCCGACGTGGTCGGCGTCTTCAACTCGGGCCCCAGTATCATCAACGTCACCCTCGGCATGCGGACTCCGCAACAGGTCGGACGAAACGTGGAACTCCATGATCAGCACGTCCCGGACGGCCTCTGGGACGAATCGCGCACGCAGGGGCCGATCAGGTCGGACGTGCTCGCGGGGCACGGTGGGGGAGGGATGTGCGGTGTCTCTGACGGACAAGGCCATTGAGCAGATCCGTGAGCTGATCCGGACCGGTGCCCTGCCTCCGGGGTCGAAGCTCCCACCGGAGCCGGACCTGGCCGCGCAGCTGGGCCTGTCCCGCAACCTCGCCCGCGAAGCCGTCAAGGCACTGGCCGTGGCGCGGGTCCTGGAGGTCAGGCGCGGCGACGGCACGTATGTGACCAGCCTGCAGCCGAGCCTGCTCCTGGAGGGGCTCGGTGGTGCGGTGGAGCTGCTGCAGGGCGACTCGGTCGCGCTGCAGGACCTCATGGAGGTACGGCGGCTTCTCGAACCGATGGCCACGGCACTTGCCGCCACGCGGATTTCTGATGAGCAACTGGCCGAGGTGAAGCGGCACCTGGACGCCATGCGCGAGGCCCGCGACGACGTCGAACGGCTCAACGCCCACGACGCCGCCTTCCACCGCGCCGTCGTCGCGGCCACGGGCAACGAGACCCTCCTCACCCTCCTGGAGGGGATCTCCGGCCGCACCCTGCGCGCCCGCATCTGGCGCGGTCTGGTCGACGACAAGGCCGCGGCCCGCACCCTCGCCGAGCACGAGGCGATCTTCAACGCCCTGTCCATTCGTGACGCCGCCCTCAGCCAGGCCGCCGCACTGCTCCACGTGAGCAACACCGAGCAGTGGCTGAGGGAACACCTGCGCTCAGGCGAACCCCTCCCCTTCGGGACAACAGCGGGGAAGTGACGGGCGGGCGCCGCCTGCCCATGCCCCGAGCCCTCGGGTAGACGTGCTCACCTCGAACCGCCTGTCCGACACGCTGACCGTCCTACGGGCGGCGCCTGGTGGTGAACTCCTGGTGGGTGTACGTCACTTGGTGCCGAGCGAAAGGGACCCCGACTGGCTGAACCGGCCCGACGTACACCGGGGCCTTCACCCCGGTCGCAACCCCGAACCTTACCTACGACCTGCTCACCCTCCCGCACCAACTACCCGCCGCCATCGCCGCCGTACGAGCGCTGCCCGAGCTGACGTTCGTGCTCGAACACCTCCAAGCCCCCCATCGCCTGGGGCGAACTCCAGGCGTGGGTATCACTGATCCGTCAACTGGCGGAAGAGGTTGACGAACACGTCGTCGCCCTCGGCGGTGTACACCAGCTCGCCGTACTTCGCGTGGTTCTCCGGCCCGGTGCCGACGTAGCACCAGAAGCAGTTCCGGGGCGTCGACAGCACGCGGTAGTGGCCCGGTCGTACCGGTGTGAAGTACACCAGCCGCGCCCTTCGGATGCACGGACGAGAGGATGTGGTTGACCGTAGCGCGCTCGTAGTGGTCCAGTACCTCCGCGTCCGGCCGTTCGAGGAACAGCGCGCGGCTGAGCTTGAGCATGTTGTACGTGTTGCAGGTCTCGGGGCCCTCGGGCGACTCCAGGGCGGAGCTGAAGTCGTCGCGTGGGTGCAGGTGCTCGCGTACGGAGTTGCCGCCGAAGGAGTACGTCCGGTGCCGGGTCATCGTCTGCCAGAAGAACCGGGCGGCGTCCCGCAGGCCGGGGTCGCGGGCGACCTCGCCGAGCCGCTGGTACCCGACGGCCTTGGCGATCTGCGTGTTGGCGTGCATCCCGTCGAGAACGTCGCGGTGCTCGCGCAACGGGCCGAGCAGGGACCGGTCGAGGACCGGTGTGCCAGGGCGGCGTGCCGGTCCTCGCCGGTGACGTCGGCGAGGTTCGTCAGGGCCTCGCACATCCCACCGAACTCGGTGCGGAGCATGGCTTCGTGGGTGTCGTCGTCCATCCCTGCCGCCACCTGGTCCCACCAGTCGGCCAGCCGTCGGACGGTGGTCAGAGCCAGTTCCGAGCCGGCGTGCCGGTAGGCGTCGAGCAGGCCGGCGAAGAGCTTGTGCAGGTTGTACCACGGTACCCAGGCGCCACCGAGCGCGAACGAGTCCCGCTCCACCCGCCCCGCGGCCACCCGCTGCCACAACCGCACGCCGTCGGGGATGCCCCCGACGTAGCGGGTGCCCAGCGCGTCCTGGCACTCGACGATGCCCTGAACGAGACGCTCGACCAGGGCTCTGGGCCGGGGATTTCCCGTCACCGCGCTCATGAGGGCGGCGCCCGACAGCGCGTGCCCGACGGTGTGGCCGTCGAGACCGGAGCTCTCCCAGTTGCCTGCATGAGGGTACTCATTCCTTCGTTCACATCGCGTGTCTACTCGCCGTAGGCACTCAGCAGCCGGTCGTACTCCGCCTGGGTGAGGGGGGCCACCGGTCAGCTCAGCCGAGCAGCGACGGCTGCGCCCTCGCGCACGAAGACGGGGATGCGCTGCAGCGGGGCGTCCGCGTCGAGCGTCGTGCCGCCCTCCACCACGCTTCCGGTGACCGGGTCGAGCCAGCGCGCCCCGGACGGCAGGTACACCCGGCGGGTCCGCGCGCCCGCCTCGTACACGGGCGCCACCAGCACATCCGGACCGAGCAGGAACTGGTCGTCCACGTCCCAGGCCCGCTCGTCGTCGGGGAAGTCGAAGAACAGCGGGCGCATCGGCGGGGCGCCGGTGCGGTGGGCCTCCTCGGACAGCTCCCTCAGGTACGGGCGCAGCCGTTCGCGCAGCAGCAGGTGCTCCCGGAGGATGCCGTACGCCTCTTCGCCGTAGGACCAGACCTCGTTCGGCCCGCCGCTCATGTCCGCGGAGAACGTGGGGTGGTTGGGCTCACGGTCGCCGTGCAGGCGCATGACGGGGCTGAAGGTGCCGTACTGGAACCACCGGATCAGCACCTCGCGATAGGCGGGGTCGTCCGGGTTGCCGCCGCCGAAGCCGCCGATGTCGGTGTTCCACCAGGGGATGCCGCTCATCGCGACGTTCAGCCCGGCCCTGATCTGGCGCGACAGGGAGTCGAAGGTGGTGGGGATGTCACCGGACCACAGCGCGGCACCGTACTTCTGGCTGCCGGCCCACGCGGACCGGACAAGGGACAGCGGCCGGTCGTCGCCCGCCTTGGCCAGGCCCTCGGCGACCGTACGGGTGTGCAGGACGGGGTAGAGGTGCGCGGCCTCGGCGGCCGGCCCGGCCGCGTAGACGGCGCGCTCGGCGACCTCCCGGCTCAGGTCGGGCTCGCAGGCGTCCAGCCAGAAGCAACTCACGCCCAGCGCGTAGTAGTTGTCGTGCAGTCGCTGCCACAGCGCGGCGCGCGCTCCGGGGTGGGTGGCGTCGTAGTACGCCATCGGGCGCATCGGCTCCTCGGCACTGCGCGACGGCCATGGGAAGGTGAGGAGGCCGCCGTCCGTGTCCCGCACGAGGTGTCCGGACGCGCGCAGTTCGTGGAAGGTGTCACTGCCGGGCTCGACGGTCGGCCACACCGAGACCGCGAGCCGCACCCCGAGTTCGGTCAGCTCCTTGACCATGGCGGCGGGGTCGGGCCACTCGCTCTCCTCGAAACGCCAGTCGCCCATGCTCGGCCAGTGGAAGAAGTCGCAGACGATGACGGACAGGGGCAGTCCGCGTTCCTTGTACTGCCGTGCCACCGCGAGGAGTTCGTCCTGGGTGCGGTAGCGCAGCTTCGACTGCCAGAAACCTGACGCCCACTCGGGCAGGAGCGGCGGGCGCCCGGTGACCAGGGTGTACGCGTCGATGATCTGGGCCGGGGTGTCGCCCGCGGTGACCCAGTAGTCGACGCGCCCGCCGCCGTCGGCGACCCAGCGGGTCGTGTCGGTGCCCAGTTCGACACGGCCGGTGGCGGGGTTGTTCCACAGCAGTCCGTAGCCGCGCGAGGAGTGCAGGAAGGGGATGCTTGCCACGGTGTTGCCCTGGACGAGGTCGATCACACAGCCCTTCTGGTCCAGGAGCCCGTGCAGATGCTGCCCGAGGCCGTGCAGCCGCTCACCGTCGTACCCCTCGAAGTGCTGTTCCGTACGGCCGCCCGCCGCGTGGATGCGGGGACCGTCGTGGTGGTGGTACGGGGTCTTGTCGGCGAGCAGTTCGCGGCCCGAAGCGGCGTCGAGGAACCTCAGCTTGCCGTCCGCTGCGGCCTCGACGGCGAGGCGGCCGTTGACCATGCGGGCGGAGCCGTCGTCCGACACCGACAGCTCGGCCCGCGGGGAGGGCGGGGGGCTCTCCAGCGCGCCGGGGGCGGCGGGATCGATGGCTCCCGAGGAGGCCCGCACCCGGACCGCGTGCGGGCCCCAGGGCTCGATGCGGAGGACTTCTTCGGCGGTGTGGCGTTCCAGGCCGCCCGCCCGGTTGCTGTAGGACAAGGCATTTCCTCTGTCTCTCAGGGGCCGTGTACGGGGGTGTTCGTGCGGGCCGTGACCGTGGTGGCCGCGGTGGCCAGGGTGGTGTGGGCGTGGGCGGGCGTCAGAGAGCGAAGAGGCGTTTGGTCCTTGCTCCTTGCTCCTTGGTCCTCGGTGCTCGGTGCTCGGTGCTCGGTGCTCGGTGCTCGGTGCAGAGCCTGTGTCCATCGGCTTCCCGCCCGCCGGGCCATGTCATCCGGCGGTCAGAGTGGTCCACTTCTGGTTGGAGCCGCCGTTGCAGTCCCACAGCTGGAGCTGCGTGCCGTCGGCCGTGGAGAAGCCCGGAACGTCGAGGCAGCGGCCGGAGACGGGGTTGCGGTAGCCGCCGTTGTAGGGCTGCCAGACCTGGTTGGCGCCGCCGTGGCAGGCCCAGATCTGCACCTTGGTGCCGTTGGCGGTGCCCCCGCCGGCGGCGTCGAGGCACTTGCCCATGGAGCGCAGGGTGCCGTCGGTGTAGGCGGACCAGAACTGGTTGGCACTGTCGCCGCAGCTCCAAGTCTGGACGGCGGTCCCGTCGGCGGTGCCGGCGCCGTTGACATCCAGGCACTTGCCGGCGATGCCGGAGGACACGCGTGCGGGGGCGGGGGCGGGGTTCCTCAGCCACCCGGCGCTGTCCGCGGACCGGATGCCGCGGTGGAAGGCGTCGGCCATCTTCTGGTAGCCCGAGTCGTTGGGATGCAGGGTGTCGGCCAGGTCGGCCGTGGTCAGGCTGCTCATGTCCACGTATGCGACATGCTTGCCCGCGGCCTGTGCCTCGCTCACGATCTGGGGGATGGCCTGGTTGTACGCGGCACGGTACTGCTCCTCCGTGCCGCTGGTGGACACGACCAGGGACGCCACGAGGACGGTGGCGTCGGGGGCGGCGGCGGCGGTGATCTGGTTGACCAGCGACTTCAGCCGGGCGGTGGCGGTGGAGGGCTGGTAGTTCCCGTTGAGGTCGTTGGTACCGAGGTGCAGCGTCACGACGTTGGGCCGGTAGCGGGTCAGCGAGGCGTCGGCGAGTGCGGCGATCTGGTCGATGCGGTATCCGGAGTGGCCTTCGTTGTCGGGGTCGGACATCGAACCGCCCCGCAACGTGCCCACGAAGTCCAGCGGATGGCCGTCCGCCGCGAGCTTGTCCCACAACGGACCCCGGTAGCCGTTGCCCGTACTGCTTCCCACGCCCCAGGTGATCGAGTCGCCCAACGGCATGACCCGCAAGGGCGTGTTCGAGGCGGCTGAGGCAGGGGTCGCACCTGCCGCTGTCACCCCGAGCGCGACAGCGACAAGCGTGATCAGGGGTAGAACCCAAGGCTTTCTCATGCAGCGTCCTCTTCTGCGAGCGATTGCTGAATCAGCGGGGCTGATCGCCGTTCGTGTCAGCAGCTCGGCCGTAGCGCCTTCCCGTCGGCGTCGGCGGCCGCCTGACGTACTGGCAGAACGGCGTGGGTGGGGAGCTTCCTGCGCTGTGAGCGTTGAGAACACCGAGCCCGCCCGGCGCCGGTCTCACGAGCGCACCCGTATAGATACCACGATCTCGACTGGAACATCCCATGAATGCCTGGATGTTGGAGATCGGTAGCAGGGGGGCGAGCCTTGCGCGGTTTCGTCCCGAAGGTGCTGCTCGAGCGGTCTGTTGGCCGCTCCGTTCCTCTCTGGTGTCGGCTCGTTAACATCCCATGTCTGACTACTGGGCTGGTGGCCACGGGCCACGCCCCGCCGAGCGGCCGTGATCGATCCGAATAACCTTCTTCTGAGCACGACTTGGACGTGGGTGAGGCACGGCCTCACTCAAGCCAGGGGGACGTCCGCAGTGGCAGACGATTCGACAGGGAGAGGACAATGAGCGTTCTTGATGGGATCCTCGCGGGCGTTCGCGAGGACTTGGAGCAGCGTAAGCGTGCGACGCCGTTGGCGGAGCTGCGCTCCCGGGCAGCGGACGCGGCACCGGCGCTTGACCCCTTGCCCGTTTTCCGCGCGCCTGGGGTGTCCATCATCGCCGAGGTGAAGCGAAGGAGCCCCAGCAAGGGTGCGCTGGCGGACATTCCCGACCCCGCCTCCCTCGCGGTCCAGTACGCGGCCGGCGGTGCCGCTGCGATCAGCGTGCTCACCGAGAGCAGGCGTTTCGGCGGCTCTCTCGCCGATCTGGACGCCGTGCGCGCCCGGGTCGACGTGCCTGTCCTGCGTAAGGATTTCATCGTCGACCCCTATCAGCTGTGGGAGGCCCGCGCGCACGGCGCCGATCTTGCGCTTCTCATGGTCGTGTCGCTGGACGACGGCCAGCTCGCCGAACTGATGGGGCTGTGCAAGGAGTTGGGTCTCACGCCGCTCGTGGAGGCGCACACGGCCGACGAAGTGCGGCGCGCTGTCGCTGCAGGAGCCGAACTCCTCGGCATCAACGCACGGGACCTGACAACGCTGGACGTGGATCGCAGCGTGTTCGCCGACCTTGTGACGGCCATCCCGGAAGGCACGGTCAAGGTCGCGGAATCGGGAGTGACGGGCCCGAAGGATGTAGCGGAGTACCGCGGTTGGGGAGCCGACGTGGTACTGGTCGGCGAGGCACTGGTCCGCTCGGGGGACCCGCGCAAGGCCGTGCGCGAGTTCATCGAGGCAGCCGGGGCGTAACGGCGTAAGAAGTCTGTCAGCGGTTGCGAGAGGTGCCGGCGCGCAGGGCACGTGCCGGCCGGGGGAGGGAGTTGAGGGCACGGGCGAGGCCGCGGGCCAGGGTTGAGTACGCGTGGTGGGCTGGGGGCAGTCGTCCGCCAGCAGAACCCTGATCATCCGTCTCTCCGCTCCATCGGCTCTGCTGTGATTCCGTACGGCAGCCGGGCCCGCACCACGAAGCCGCCCTCCGCCCCCGGGCCCGCGGTCAGCTCGCCACCCAGTGCCCGCGCCCGCTCCGTCATGCCGACGATCCCGCTACCGCCACCCACCACCGCCGGGCGGGCCGCCGCGCCCCGGCCGTCATCCTCGATCGCCAAGGTCAGCCCCTCGTCCTCGTAGACGAACCGGATCGTGACTCGGCTGCCTTCGCTGTGCCTGGCGGCGTTGGTCAGCGACTCCTGCACGATCCGGTACGCGGCCAGGTCGACCGGAGCGGACAGCGAAGGCTCGGCGCCAGTCCGCTCGATCCGCACCCGGAGCCCCGACAGGCCCGCCGAAGCCGCCAGTTGCTCCGCCCGGGCCAGCCCCGGCGCGGGTGCCGTGGATGTCTCCTCGTCCACCTGGCGCAGCACGCCGAGGGTGGCCCGAAGCTCCCGAAGGGTCTCCCGGCCGCCTTGATCGCGCCGAGCGCCTCCTCGGCCTGGGCAGGGTCCTTCTTCAGCCGGTGCAGTGCCGCACCCGCCTGCACATTGATCATCGAGATGTTGTGCCCGACCACATCGTGCACCTCGCGGGCGATGCGCAGCCGCTCCTCGCTGGCCCGCAGCCGCGCCTCCTCCTCGGCATAGGCCACCCGGCTGTGCCGCACGCCGCCCAGCGCCACGACGGCGACCAGCCAGCCGGTGAGCATGAACACCGCCGTACCGGTGACATCGCTCTTGGTCACGAGGGTGCCCGCACCCACGCTGGTCACCATGGCCGCCGCCATGGCGATGGCCGCCCGCGTCCGGCCCTGGGCAGCGATGGCGTACAGCGCCACGATCGGGACCAGGACCAACGGACCGTCGACGGCGCTCAGCACGTGGTGGGCACCCGTGCCCACCACCGTGAACCAGCCCACCGCCACCGGATACCGACGCCGAAAGAGCAACGCCCCGCACACCGCCGTCATCAGCAGCCAGGACGCGGCCAGCGACAACATCGAGCCCCGCCATGGCCCAACCGCTGCCCCTCGGCGAAAGCCACCAACACGAACACCCCGACGGCCGGCACGGCGTCGGCACGGACACCACGGGGCAACCGGAAGCGGGCCTGAGCGAAGGGCGGCACGCCTTCATTCTGCCCGCGCCGCCGATCAAAGGAGGAACCCGGTGACAGCGGCGAGGGCGGCGAGGGTCTCCTCGAAACTGGCGTCTGCCGGACAAGTTGGCCGATCGGTCCTGCCCCGGCGGCCCGGCAGCAGCGGCCTGTCTCTGGCCGCTGAGGTCCCCTCTGTGGCCGCGGCGGTCAGTTCCCGCCGGCCGGCCGGTGCATAGGTTCCCCACAACACGTGAGACATCAGGGAAAGGAGGCGGACTGGTGAGTGAGAACCAGTACGACACCTGTGTGATCGGCGCGGGACCCGCAGGGCTGGCGGTCGCGAGGGCACTGGCCGAGCGCGACCTGCCGTACACGCACATCGAGCGCCACACGGGACCGGGCGGGCTGTGGGACATCGACAACCCGGGCAGTCCGATGTACGAGTCGGCCCACTTCATCTCCAGCAAGTCGCTCTCCGGCTTCGGCGGCTATCCGATGCCGGACCACTTCGCCGACTACCCGCCGCACGGGCAGATCCTGTCCTATCTGACGTCGTTCGCCGAGGCGTACGGGCTCAGGGACCGGATCGAGTTCGGCACCGAGGTCCGCAGCGTGGACAGGAACCCGGACGGCACCTGGAGGGTCACCCGGGCCGACGGCCGGGCCGGCACACACGGGCAGGTCGTCGTGTGTACGGGGTCGCAGTGGCACCCCAACGTTCCCGACCTGCCCGGCGACTTCACCGGCGAGATCCGCCACACGGTCACCTACCGAAGCAGCGCCGAGCTGCGGGGCAAACGGGTGCTGGTGGTGGGTGCGGGGAACTCCGGCCTTGACATCGCCTGCGATGCGGCGCGGTCCGCCGACCATGCGGCGATCAGTATGCGCCGCGGTTACTGGTTCATACCCAAGCACCTGTTCGGCCGCCCCGTGGACACCATCGCCGCGGGCGGACCGCACCTGCCGATGTGGCTGCAGCAGAAGGTGTTCGGCGGCCTGCTGCGATTGCTCAACGGCGACCCGCGCAGGCTCGGTCTGCAAAAGCCCGACCACAAGCTGTTCGAGACCCATCCGGCCATCAACTCGCTGCTGATCCACCACCTCCAGCACGGGGACATCACGGCCAGGCCCGGCATCGCGCGCACCGAGGGCCGGACGGTCCAGTTCACCGACGGCACCAGCGACGACTTCGACCTGATCCTGCTGGCCACGGGATACGTCCACAAAGTCCCCCTCGCGCAGAAGTACTTCGGCGACGAACAGCACCCCGACCTCTACCTGTCCTCCTTCTCCCGCGAGCACGAGGGCCTGTTCGGCGTCGGCTTCGTGGAGACCAACTCCGGGGCCTACCAACTCTTCGACAGCCAAGCCCAGTTGATCGCGTCCTATATCCGGGACGCGAGGGGCGGGCTGCCGACCGCCGAGCGGTTCGCCCGGCTGATCCGGGGCGACCGGCCGGACCTGTCCGGCGGACTGAAGTTCGTCGACTCGCCCCGCCACACCGGTTACGTCCACAGCGAGGCCTTCGTGAAGTACCTCGGCAAGGTGGCCGAAGGGATGGGCTGGCGTACCGCGGGCCTGCCGCCTCGGGCGACATCGGTACGACAGGAGGCGGTGGCGTCGTGACGTACGACTTCCATGACCAGGTCATGCTGGTGACAGGCGGCGCCGGAGGCATCGGCAGCGCCCTGTGTCACCGCTTCGCCGCAAGCGGTGCCCGCCTCGTCGTGGTCGACATCGACGAGGTGCGGGCCAAGCGGACCGCCGCGGACTTGCCCGGGAGCGGGCATGCCGGGCTGGGCTGCGACCTGCTGGACCGCGCCGCGGTGGAGCAGATGCTCGACGGCGTCGCCGCCACCCACGGCCGTATCGACGTCCTGGTGAACAACGTGGGCATGACCAGCGCCGAACGGTTCGACGTGCGCAGCGTGGAGAGCATCGAGCGGGAGATCGAGCTCAACCTGGTCTCCCCGCTGGTCACGACCAGGATCGCCATCCCGCTGCTGCGGGCCTCCGGCGACCCCCGGGTGATCACGACGGTGTCCCTCGGCGGGGTCTTCCCGCTGGGCGAGACGCCCATCTACACTGCCGCGAAGTTCGGGCTGCGGGGCGCGATGCTCGCCATCGGCCTTGACCTGCGGGACAAGGGCATCAAGGCGGGCTCGGTGCTGCCGTCGGCGACCGACACACGGATGCTCCGCCAGGAGGCCGTCGAGGGCGGGAACTCCATGCAGTTCCAGGACGCGCCGCAGCAGCCGTCCGATGTCGTCAGGGCGGTCGTGAGCCTGCTGGACAAGCCTCGCCTGGAGGCCTACGTCAAGCCCGGCGAGTCCCGGCTGGTGCGCTTCGCGATGCTGGCGCCGAATCTGCTGCCCAGGCTCTTCCCGCTGTTCCGCAAGCGGGGGGAGCGGGGCATGGCCCGCTATCTGGAGGACCTGCGCCGCAGGGGACTGGCCCGCCAAGTCGGCGGCGGCCGGTGGGAACTGGTGGAGGAAGCATGAGCGGGACGGACCTCACGGATGTCGAGGGGACGCTCGACATCGTCAATCCCGCGACAGGTGAGCTGATCACGACCGTGCCGGCGGCGAGCGAGCAGGACGTCGCGCTGGCCGCCGAGCGGGCGCACAAGGTCTTCGAAAGCGGCGTCTGGGCCGGTCGGTCCCCGCGGGAGCGGGCCGCTGTCCTGCTGCGCCTGGTCGGCCTCATGGAGCGCGACGCCGAGTTCCTCGCCCGGCTGGACTGCGAGGACGCGGGCAAGCCGATCACGGAGTGCCGTACCGGCGACGTGCCCGGGGCGATCGAGTCGATGCGCTGGTTCGCGGAGGCGGCCGACAAGGTCTTCGGCCGCGTCGCCCCCACGGGTCACGAGAGTCTGGGCCTGGTGAGCCGGGAACCGGTCGGGGTGGCCGCCGCGATCCTGCCCTGGAACTATCCGCTGGCGATGGCCGCCTGGAAGGTCGGCCCCGCGCTCGCCGCGGGCAACTCCCTGCTGCTCAAGCCCGCCGAGGCCACCCCGCGCTCCACCCTGTACCTGGCCGCTCTGGCAGCCGAGGCGGGTCTGCCGGACGGCGTGCTCACCGTGCTGCCCGGTCACGGCGCCGTCACCGGTACGGCGCTCGCCCGCAACCCGCTCGTGCGCGCACTGTCGTTCACCGGATCCACCGCCACCGGGCGCCGCGTGCTGGCCGGCGCGGCGGAGACCAACTTCAAACGTGTCTCCTTGGAGATGGGCGGCAAGAGCCCCCAGCTCCTGATGCCGGACGCGCTCGAATACGGCGACGAACTGATCGACAACATGATCGAGGCCGCGTTCCTGACCATGGGGCAGAACTGCACCGCCGGCTCCCGCGTCCTGGTCCACCACAGCATCGCGGAGGAGGTGCTCGACAGGTTCACCACCGCCGCGAAAAGCCTTGTCATCGGCGATCCCGCCGACGCGCGGACCCAGGTGGGGCCGCTCATCAGCCGTGCGGCCTTCCACCGGGTCGCGGCGGCGGTGGACGCGGCTCGCTCCGCCGGAGCCCATATCCACACGGGTGGGCTGCCGCACGGTCTGCCGCCGCGCGGTGCCTACTACCCGCCCACCGTTGTCAGCCGGGCCCCGGAGGGCAGCGATGTGCTCACCAAGGAGCTGTTCGGCCCGGTCGTCACCGTCCAGACCTTCACCTCTGAGGGCGAGGCGGTGCGGATGGCGAACGCCACCGAGTACGGGCTCGCCGCCTCGGTGTGGACCCGCGACCTCGACGCCGCGCTCCGACTCGCGCGGGGCATCGAAGCCGGGGTGGTTTCCGTCAACGCGTACAGCGAAGGGGACATCACCACCCCCTTCGGAGGGTGGAAGCAGTCGGGATTCGGCTGCGCGGAGAAGTCCACCGACGCCTTCGCGCAGTGGACCAGGGAGAAGACGGTCTGGATCCGCACGCGTTGACGGGGGACGGGGGACGGGGGACGGGGGACGGGGGGCCGGGTGGCTGGGTGTCCAGGTGTCCAGGTGTCCAGGTGGCCCGGCGGCGCTTCCTTACTGTTCCGCGGTCTCCCCGCCCAGCCGGGCCGGGCCGGGGTTACCCCGTGCCAGCGGTGCACCGCCCGCCGCAGTGCTCGCACGTCGGAGAAGCCCGCCTGGCCGGCGATGTCACGCAGGGTCAGCTCGGGTCGGCGTAGCAACTGCTCGACCCGCTCGCGGCGCACCCCGTCGATCATCGGCCGCCCGGCCCACGCCGTAGGGAACACCAATCGGCTTTTCGCGGCGCCGAACCGCACCGGACAGCGGAACAGCTCGGTGAGCAGGCCCAGGTGAGCGTCAACGATGAGTGGGTGAGGCAGCGCAGGATGTTCGGCGGGATGGTCGCCGAGGTGTTGCGGCTGGTCCCCGGTCAGGAACTCGTCCGGGATACATGGGATGCCTCTTCTTGTTTCTTGCTGAGTGTCTACCCAATGGGCCATCCTCACCTGGAAATTCAGTCAGCACACTGGACACACCTCGGCTTCATACTTCTTAATACATCCGATGTCATTCGAGTGGTCGTGGGTGGCAAGACGACTCTGCCCCTGCCCCTCGGTACTGGCCGCACCCGTCCCCGAAGGTCCTCCGGGCACCTCCCCGTTCGCCTCCCCGGTGCCCCTCAGACGCCCCCATGGAGCCGCATCATGTCCACCTCCCCGCTCAGTAGACGCTCCCTCATCAAGGCCGCCGCCCTCGCCGGAGGAACCGTGGCCTTCGGACTGCCGCAGGCCCTGTGGCCCACCACCGCCGAGGCGTACTCGCCCTCCTCGAAGATGGACTGGTGGTATCAGGCCCGGTTCGGAATGTTCATCCACTTCGGGTCCTACTCCTACCTCGGCCATGGTGAGTGGGCCTTCAGCTCCGAGAACTGGAACAAGGCCAACTACCAGGCCCAGGTGACTACCCCGTTCAGCCCGACCAGCTTCAACGCCGCCACCATCGCCGAACTGGCCAAGAACGCCGGCATGAAGTACCTCGTGATCACCTCCAAGCACCACGAGGGCTACGCGATGTGGGACTCCAACGTCGCGGGCTTCACCGACACCACCGGCACCAAGCAGTACAACCTGCACGACTACAACGGCTACCAGACCGACCTGCTCGCCCAGTTGAAGACCGAGTGCGAGAACCGGGGCATCAAGTTCGGGCTCTACTACTCGATCCTGGACTGGAGCCACCCCTCGCAGACCATCAACCGCGACACCCTCTTCTCCGACATGTCGTCGCAGACCGCCCGCACCGGCTACATCAACGACATGAAGGGCCACTTGCAGGAACTGCTGAACCGCTACGACCCCGCCATCCTGTGGTTCGACGGCGACTGGTGCGGCAACCCCTCCACCCCCACGCTCACCGACTGGTGGACCGAGGCCGACGGCCGGGACCTGTACAACTGGCTGATCGCCCGCAAGCCCGGCCTCGTCGTCAACGAGCGGGTCAAGCGGGAGCGCGGTCTGGGTGACTTCCTCTGCCCGGAGCAGGTGGTGCCCGCCGCGCCGCTGGAGCGGCCCTGGGAGACCTGCGCCACCATGAACGGCGCGTGGGGCTACGCCGACTGGGCCGAGAACAACTACCGGTCCGTGAAGGACATCGTCCAGGAGATGGTCACGGTCGTCTCCCGCGACGGCAACTACCTGCTCAACATCGGTCCGAAGGGCGACGGCACCCCGACCGCCGGAACGGTGAACGTTCTGAACGGGCTGGCCTCCTGGATGGCCGGCCACGCCGACAGCATCCATGGCACCAGCGGTAGCCCCTTCGCCAGCGAACCGTCCTGGGGGAAGATCACCAAGAAGAACGGCAAGCTCTTCGCCCACGTCTTCAGCTGGCCCACGAACGGCACGCTCCAGATACCGGCCGTCTACAACACCATCAATCGTGTCTACCTGATGAACAACCCCTCCACGTCGCTCTCCTACAACGTCAGCGACGGCAGCATCAACGTCACCGTGCCGACCACCGCGCCCAACGCGAACGACTCGGTGGTCTGCGTGGAGGTCAACGGCATGCCGGCCGTCCTTGCGAACGGCGTCTACCGGCTGGTCAGCGCCCGCAGCGGCAAGGCCCTCGACAACGGCAACACCACCACCGAGGGCGGCCAGGTCATCCAGTGGACGCAGAACGGCGGCTCTCCGCAGCAGTGGACGGTCACGGGCCTGGAGCACGGCTACTACAGGCTGGTCAGCGTCCGCAGCGGCAAGGCGCTCGACGACGGCGGCAGTACCTCCCAGGGAGCGACGATGGTGCAGCGGACCGACAACGGCAGCCAACAGCAGCAGTGGGCCGTCACCGCGTTGGGCAACGGCCAGTACCGGCTGACCAACCGGCACAGCGGAATGGTGCTGGACAACGGCAACACCGACGGCGACGGGACCCCGGTCATCCAGTGGTCCAACAACGGTGGATCGCCGCAGAAGTGGACGATGACCAAGATCGGCTGACCGCAACACCGGCTTCCCATTGCTGATGACGAAGATGGCGAAGGCGACCGGCTTCGCGCGCCACGTCCGGTGAACGGCTGTAGCGCGGGGCCCGCCCGGAAACCACCCGGGCGGGCCGCGGCCTCGGTCAGGACGTCGTGCCGGTGTACTTCCCGACTTGGTCACGTGGTACGTCACGGTGGCGCCGCTCCCTGTTGCCCAGCGGGCTCCCACGGCCAGCCGAAGCCTGTGTCGGCGGTGCTGCGGGCCCCGCTGCTCTCTCATTGCTCATCCGTTCTGGAAAATCGAGCCCGTGTCTCCTTCCAGTGGCTGCCGACGGGCACGAGGTTGCCGCGTTCTCAAAGAAGTCGCACAGAAGGACAGCTCGTCGATCGATGTCGAAGCGCTTCACCCACAAGGAAGGGATCGGGCAAGTTTCCTAGGAAGCGAGCTGTGTTGAGCGAAGGAAACGCTCCCTTTGCCTGGTGTATTGACAGCTTGTCGGGGCGATGCGACTGTCGATGCGCTTCGACGACTGGCTATCCAAGAGTGCATGGTGGCTGGCCCATTCAGCGCCGCCTTCGGTTGATGTCATGCGCCCAGCCGCGGTCGCACTCAGTGAAGGAGACACGGATGAGGGGCATGCGCAGGGCACGCGGGGTGTCATGGTGGAGACGCGGGAGGCGCGCTGGGGTGCTCACCGCGGTGACCGCCCTGACGGCGGCGCTCCTGACCGGGTTGGGCGCCGTCGGGACGGCGCGGGCAGCCACCGTGGATACGAACGCGTCGTATGTGCTGGTAAATCGTGGCAGCGGCAAGGCGCTCGACGTGTCGGGTGCGAGTACCGCTGACGGGGCGGCTCTGTCGCAGTGGACCCGACACGCCGGCGCCAACCAGCGGTTCCAGTTCGTCGACTCGGGCGGCGGCTACTACCGGTTGAAGGCGCAGCACTCGGGCAAGGTGCTGGACGTCCTCAATTACTCCACCGCCGACCACGCGGACATCGTGCAGTGGAGCGACGCGGGCGGCACCAACCAGCAGTTCCGGTTGGCGGACTCGTCGGACGGCTATGTCCGGTTGATCAACCGCAACAGCGGCAAGGCCGTCGAGGTGCAGAACGCCTCGACCGCGGACGGCGCCAAGGTCGTGCAGTACACCGACTGGGGTGGGCCCAACCAGCAGTGGCAACTGGTCCGCGCGACGGGAGTGCTGGCGCGGGTGCACACCGCCGGGCGGGTCAAGGACGCCGGAAACACGGTGCAATACAGCTGGCCCGGCGTGTACTTCGAGGGCACCGTCAGGGGCACCGGCGTGGGCATAGTGCTCAACGACTCGGCCGCCGACTACGACGTCCAGGTCGACGGAGCCACCGTCGCCACGCTCGTCACCCCCGGCAACACGACGCACTGGATCAACGGCCTACAGGACCGCACGCACACCGTCCGGCTCGTCAAGCGCAACGACAGCCCGGGGGACACCAGCACGTTCGGAGGCTTCGTTGCCGCGCCCGGCGGTGCCGTACTGAGCAAACCGGCGGCCCGCAACCGCCAGATCGAGTTCATCGGCGACTCCCTCACGGTGGGCTATGGCAACCTCTCGAACTCCCGCACCTGCACCTGGGACCAGGTCAAGCGGAGCACCAACTCCGATGTGAGCTACGGCGCCCTCACTGCCCGCCAACTGAACGCCGACTACCAGATCAACGGCTACTCGGGCCTCGGCATGGTGCGCAACTACAACGGAGGCCAGCCGGACGTCACGTACCGGACCTACTACGACCGTGCCCTGCTGAACGTGTCCTGTGACGTCTGGCAGAACCCGGGCACCTGGCGCCCCCAGGTCGTGGTGGTCAACCTCGGCACCAACGACTTCTCGACCGCCGTCAACCCCGGTGAGCCGTGGACGCCCGACAGCCTCGCGGCCGCCTACCGCAGCGCCTACGGGGGCTTCCTCCAGAAGCTGCGTACGCGCTACGGCGCCACGACCACCATCGTGGCAGTCGGCGCCGGCCAGTACGCCGGCCACGTCCAGCAGGTGGTCAAGGCACGCAACGACGCCGGTGACAGCGGGGTCCGCTACTGGTTGCTCGACGACTCGGGCCTGGACTTCCTCGGCTGCGACTGGCACTACTCGGCCCACGATGACCGACTCATCGCCGACCGGTTCACCTCGTTCATCGCCGGTCTGCCGACAGGCTGGTGACGGCACATGCCATAAGGCGGCGGAGCCGTGGGCGTCGTCGGCGGTCGGTGCCTCAGGTGCCGGGTGGCCGACGCTCACGGCCCATGCCGTCACGTATGCGGGCGCATGCCACTCACTCGAAGGGCGTCAGGAAGTCGCGCGTGGACAGCGCCCGGTTCATGATGCGGGTGTCGCCGATCCATCCGTAGAAGCCCTGCCCGAACTTCTCGTCGAACTGGGTGGCGCCGATGACGAAGGGTTTGCCGAGCGTGGTGATTCCGGTCGACGGCTGTGCCGGATTGCGGGCGATCTTCGAGCCGTCGATGTACATCACGGTGCGTCGGCCGTCGCTGACGAGCGCGATGTGCATCCAGCGGCCGACCGGCACGGCGTGGCTCCAGGACGTCGGGTCGGCGTCCTGCGCATAGGGGTAGACGACGAACTGGAGGAATCTCTCCGGAGACAGATTGAGGCTGCAGGTGGGCTCCAACGGGGACCAGCCCGTGGTCTTGCCGGCGTCGCCGCCCGGGTGAACTTCGCCCTGTTGACCGGGGCGCCCGCGGCGGTCGTGAGGATGGCGCCGCGGTCCGGGCTCTTTCCACCGTCGAAGCGGAGGCTGGCGTGTGCCGGCTGGCCCGGGTGGTGGTCGGCGGACCAGGTGAGGGCGTCTGGTCCACTCGAGTGCAGTCGGCTCACCGTCAGGTCGTTGCCGTTGCCCGTGAGGTCGCGGACAAGCGCTCCGTCGGCCACGGGGGCACCCGGGGTGCCGGCGGCGGTCGTCCCGGAGGCGTCGAAGCGCCAGTAGGCGACCGTGCCGCGGGGCATGACGGCGGACGCCGGGCGCGGCTTCGGCGCGGGGACCGGCGCGAAACCCTTGAAGCGCTCGTCGAAGTCGATGCTGAGGCTGAACCGGTCGGTGGGGCCGGTCAGTTCGATCGTCTCGGCCTCCAGCGGTGAACGCTGCTCGGGGTCACGGGCGAGGAACCACGGTGAGAACGTCTCGACGTCGATGACCTCGCGTACCAGGTCGAAGCCGTAGAGGCGGATCATCCCGGCGCCGCCGTAGTAGCGGTCCTGGTAGTTGGTGATGTGGACGTGGACATCGTTGTCAGCGTCGTTGGTCAGAACGGTGCGCCCCGGAGGCCAGTAGTGGCCGCCCAGCGCGAGGAAGATCTGATCGTTGCCGCGGATGAGACCGTCCCACAGCCGCTTCCCGTTGTCCGACAGTTGTGCCGCGCCCTCGTCGTCCGACCAGGCGAGGTCATGCGTGGTGAGCACTGCGGGCAGAGTGGGATGTGCGTCGAGCACGCCCTGCGCCCACCGCAGCCCCTTGTCCGACACCCGCCAGTCGAGGGCGAGCACCAGCCACTCGCGGTCCGCCGCGCGCAGCACGTGGTAGCTGTTGTAGCCGTCGGGCGAGGCACCGCGGAAGGTCGGCATCGACGCGTAGCGCTCGGGGCCGAACGCCGCGAGATAGGCGGAGTCGCCGCGCTGGTCGTCCGTGGACGAGCGGATGTCGTGGTTCCCCGCCAGGACGCTGTACGGCACCTTGCCGTGGATGCCCCCGAAGGTGTCGGCGGCGAGCGCGATCTCCTCCTCGGTGCCGTGCTCCGTGACATCACCGAGGTGCGTCATGAAGGCGATGTTCGCCTCCTCCCGCTCGGCGACGAGGTAGCGGAACGTGGCACGCAGAGGCGCCGGATCGGAGCTGTCGGCATCGAAGAGATACTGAGTGTCGGGAAGCACGGCCAGCGCGAACCGTGGACTCGCGGCGTCGAACCGGGACCGACCGCTGCCGCTTACGGTCATCGAGTCGGCCTGCGCCGGGTCCGCACCGGCCGTTGTGACCACCGCGCCGGCCGCGGGTATCACCACCGCGGCCTGCAAAAGTGCGCGTCTGTCCAGCCGGTGCCGGTGCGGGTTCTCTGCTGTGCTCATCTGCCCTCCAGATCACGGAAGTTGGCGTAGGAGGGCACAGTGCTGACCTGCCGTGGCCAGGTGATGGCAACAGCCCGAACGGCGGACCCACAAAGGGCGAATGACCGCTCGTGAGGCAGCCGGGGCACTCGGGTCGCTGACGTCTTTGCAGAGGGTGTGTCGCGTGCCGTCAGTAGACGGACAGGCCGTAAGCGCTCAGCACCTCGGACTCCGGTCGTCGCGCCCCGGGTGCGGACCCGCTGGCCGACGTCGGCGGACGCGGTCCCGGTCACGTCGACTGTTCCGATGGTGCCGGGGTGCGGCACGGCCGGGTTGGAGTAACGGACGACCCCGAAGTCGTCGCCAGGGAAGCTGCTGCCGGGGCCGATGGCGTGTCCATGGCGGCGCTGGTGCAGCAGCGTGCGCAGCCGACCGGCCACACCGTCAGCACGCCCGACACGCAGGGCGGAGCAGAGGACTGAACCGACTCGCTGAGTCTTCAGGCAGATACGCCGTATCAGCCTCGTCGGACCAACCGCGCCCCCCCGCGGTCAGGATGCCTACGGCCGGGAGCCCGGACTCAGCACCCCACTGAAACCCTCCGTACTCTCGCGCAGCACAAGGCGATGCGCCACGACGAGATCCTGAGGTGACCGCACCCCGGCCGAGGAGGCGTCTGCAGTACTCGTGGATCCCGTGGCCTCGTCCATCCGTTGTTGCAGGAGGTCGACGGCGACCTGGGCCACCGCGGCCTTGTCGGGGGCCACGGTGCTCAGGGTGGGGACGCTGAACCGTCCGGCCTCGACGTCGTCGAAGCCGATGACCGCGACCTCCTCGGGAACCCGGATGCCGTGCTCGTGCAGTGCGCGCAGCGCGCCCAGCGCCAACTGGTCGTTGAGGCACAGCAGAGCGTCGGGGCGGGTGCCCTCGCGCAGCGCGCGGGCCACGGCTTCGGCGCCGTCGGGCATCCGGAAGGACGCGACGGGCAGGAGGGCGGCCGGGTCGTAGGCGATGCCCGCTTCCGCCAGCGCGGCGCGGAAGCCGCGGGTGCGGGCCTCGGCCGTGCCCGGGCGTGTGTCGCTGCGTCCGCCGATGACCAGGATGGAGCGACGGCCTAGCCCGAGCAGGTGCTCGGTCGCTTCCCGCGCCGCCTTCTCGTTGTCGATGGCGACGTGGTCGGCGCCTTCCTCCAGGAGTTCGCCGATCAGCACGGTGGGCGGGGAGCCCGCGCGATCGCGCAGGTCGTCGGGGGTGAGGGCGAGCGGGCTGAGGATGACTCCGTCGACGAAGCTGGAGCCGAATCCGGTCAGCGCCGCCAGCTCGTGATCGCGATCCGCTCCGGTCTGGTGGATCAGCACCGTCAGGGAGCGCCGCTCGGCCTCGCGGATGACGTGCCGGGCGAGCTCGGCGAAGTACGGGACGTCCAGTTCGGGAACGACGAGAGCGATGATGCCGGTGCGGCCCTGGCGCAGATGGCGACCGGAGAGGTTCACCTTGTAGCCGAGTTCCTCGATGGCATCGCGGACGGCGCGCCTGGTCCGGTCGGAGACGTGGGTGTAGTCGTTGATGACGTTGGACACCGTCTTCTCCGACACCCCTGCGAGCCGCGCGACGTCCTTGATCCTGGGTCGTGCCACCGGAACCTCCCTGCTCCTCAGCGCTGCTGAGTTTATGTCCCGGCAGGTCGCTGGTCGGCGGCGAGATGTCCGGGCCCGCTCGGCTCCCGGTTTCCCGCCTTGCTCCCTGGCTCTTTACAGCCAATGTACATCGATGTAAAAACTAGCCATCGCACCGGCCCGACCGGTGCGCCCCCGCCGGACCCACGCGGTGGAACACCACTTCCCACGGTGTTCCACCGTCGGTCCGGCATGCGTGTCCGGCCGTCGGAAGGTACGCGATGTTCAACCACTTCTCCGTCTCACCACCGGGTGCCGCACCAGGTGCCGCACCCGTCTCACCACCTGGTCTCACCCGCCGCCGGCTGCTGCGCTACGGCACAGCCGCCGCAGGTGCGCTGCTCGCCGCAGGCCCACTGTCCGGCTGCGCCTCACCGGCCGCCGCCGACGCCTCCGCGCTGAGCGTCTGGGACCTGTTCCAGGGCGGCGACGGCATGCTGATGGACGACATGATCAAGGCCGTCTCCGAAGGCCCGCAGGGCTTCGAGGTGGAGCGGACGATCCTCGACTGGGGCCCGTCGTACTACACCAAGCTGGCCATGTCGGCCGCCGGCGGCCGGGCCTCCGACGTCGCGATCATGCACCTCTCCCGGCTGGCCGGCTATGCCCCCGGCGGTCTCCTCGACCCCTTCGACCTGGACCTGCTCGCCGAATTCGGCGTCAGCCAGAGGGACTTCGCACCGGCGGTCTGGGCGCGAACGCAGCACGACAAGACGGTCTACGCCATCCCGCTCGACGTCCACCCGTTCATCGTGTTCTACGACAAGGAAGCCGCGGACAAGGCGGGTCTCCTCGACTCCTCGGGCGAACTGGCCCCGCTGGGCTCCCCGGACGCCCTGCTCGACGCCGGCCGGGCGCTCGCCGAGGCGACCGGGCAGAAGGGCATCCTGTTCGGGCACGTCACCGACACGGCCCAGAGCTGGCGGCAGTTCGCCGCCCTCTACGCCCAGACCGGTGCCGCCTTCACCCTGCCGGACGGCGGGCCCGAGCGGATCGACGTCGACGCAGCGGTACGCGTCGTCACGTTCATGCAGCAGCTCTTCGACGGGCGCATCAACCCCAACAACCTCGACTACAACGGCGCGATGGCCGGCTTCATCGGCGGCCGCGGAGGCATGGTCATGCTGGGGGAGTGGGAACTGCCGACGTTGAAGAAGTCCGGCATCCCGCTCGGCGCCGCGCCCTTCCCGCAGGTCTTCGACAAGCCGGCCGTCTACACGGACAGCCACAGCTTCGTCCTGCCGCATCAGGAGAACCCCGACCCGGCCCGACGCCGCCAGGCCCACCGGTATGTCGCGGAGATGGTCAAACAGAGCCTCACCTGGGCGAGCGCCGGGCATATCCCCGCCTATCAGCCCGTGCTCGCGGAACCGGAGTACGCCGCCCTCGACCCGCAGTCCTCCTACGCCGACGCCGCGGAGGTGGCGGTGCTCGACCCGCCGAACTGGTTCGCCGGGGCCGGTTCCAACTTCCAGAACCGGATGTGCCAGCCGCTCCAGTCGGCGCTGCTGGGCAACACCTCCGCCGAGAAAGCGGTGCGTCAGATGGTCCGCGAGGCGGACGCGCTGCTCCGGCAGCCCAACCCGGTTGCCTGACGAGCAGAAGGAGTGACCCACGTGACCACCACCGTGCCCCCCGGCACCGACGCCGTGACCGGCCCGGCCTCCGAACGCCTCGGCGGCCGCCGCCGTATCGGCGCGCAGGGCAGCCGTACCACGCACGGCCCCGGCCTCGTCTTCGTCGTGCCGTTCCTGCTCGTCTTCGTCCTGTTCCTGGTGTGGCCCATCATGCATGGGCTGTGGCTGAGCTTCACCGACAGCTCGCTCGCGTTGCGCGACACGGCCTTCGTCGGCTTCGACAACTACGCCGAGGCCTTCGGCGATCCGGACGTCTGGAGCAGCCTCGGCAACACGGTCGTCTTCACCGCCATCTCCAGCGTGCCGCTGGTGCTGATCGCGCTGGCCATGGCCCTGCTGGTGCACAGCGGCCTCGCCGGGCAGTGGGTGTGGCGCCTGGCCTTCTTCGCCCCCTACCTGCTGCCCGTGACCGTGGTGACACTCATCTGGGCCTGGCTCTACCAGCCGGAGATCGGCCTGGCGAACCAGTTCCTCGACACCCTCGGCATCGAGCCCGTCGGCTGGCTCTCCGACGAATCCGTCGCGATGTGGTCGATCGCCGCCCTCACCGTCTGGTGGACGGTCGGCTTCAACTTCCTGCTCTACCTCGCCGCGCTCCAGTCCCTGCCCTCGACCTACTACGAGGCCGCCGCGCTGGACGGCGCCGGAGCCTGGCGCCGCCTGTGGTCCATCACCCTGCCGCAACTGCGCAGAACCACCACGCTGGTCGCGATGCTCCAGGTCCTCGCCTCGCTCAAGGTGTTCGACCAGATCTACATCCTCACCAAGGGCGGCCCCAACGGCTCGACCCGACCGGTTCTGGAATACGTCTACGACGTCGGGTTCACCGGCTACCGGCTCGGCTACGCCTCCGCCGTCTCCTACCTCTTCTTCGCCCTCGTCATCGTCGTCTCGCTCGTGCAGCTGCGTCTCTTCCGCCAGGAGGACTGACCGTGTCCGCTACCGCACCATCCCTTCGCCCGCGGCGCCGTCCCCCCTCGGCCGCTGCCGAATCCTCCCTGCTCCTCGGGCACGGCCGCTTGCCGCGTGTCCTGGCGGGAACGGCGTTGGCCGTCCTGGCCGCTGTCTGGCTGCTGCCGTTCGGCTGGGCGGTGGCCACCTCGGTGCAGAGCGAGCTGGACGTGGCCTCGCCCGGCCTGTCCCCGTTCAAGGGCGCCTTCACGACGGAGGCCTACCGGCAGATCCTGGAACGCGGGAACGTCACCGTCTGGGCCTTCAACAGCTTCCTGATCGCCGGGCTGGTCACGCTGATCACGGTCGTCGTCTCCACGCTCGCCGCGTACGGCTTCTCGCGCGGCACCTTCCGCGGCCGCCGGACCCTGCTCGCCGTCACCGTCGCCGCCATCCTGGTGCCGCCGCAGCTGCTCGTCGTGCCGCTGTTCGAGCAGATGCTGCTCTTCAACCTGGTGGACACCTACGCGGCCGTCATCCTGCCGCAGGTCGTCGCGCCCATGATGGTCTTCATCCTCAAGCGCTTCTTCGACGGCATCCCCCGGGAGCTGGAGGACGCCGCCCGGATGGACGGGGCCTCCGAGTTCCGGGTCTTCCTGTCGATCGTGCTGCCACTGTCGCGGCCGATCGTCGCCGCCGTGGCGATCTTCGTCTTCATCGGGGCGTGGAACAACTTCATGTGGCCGTTCATCGTCACCAACGACCCGGACCTGATGACCCTCCCCGTCGGCCTGGCCACCGTCAAGGACGCCTTCGGCATCCAGTACGCCCAGTCCATGGCGTCCGCGCTGCTGGCGGCGCTGCCACTGATCGTGGTGTTCCTCTTCTTCCAGCGCCGCATCGTCGACTCCGTCGCCACCACCGGACTCGGCGGTTCCTGACCTCGCCCCCTCGCCGTACTCACAGGCCGGCGGCATCCTGCCGGCCTCCGATCGACTGGAGCATGCGTGCCCACTCACTCCGTACCGCGCCCGGAGTATCCGCGACCGCAGTTCGTGCGGCGCGACTGGCTCAACCTGAACGGCGCCTGGCAGTTCGAGACCGATCGAGGGGACAGCGGGCTCGAACGCGGCCTGCTCGGCCGCGAGTTGCGCGACGAGATCCTCGTACCCTTCCCGCCCGAGTCCGAGCTCTCCGGGATCGGCGACACCGACTTCCTGGAGGCCGTCTGGTACCGACGCGCCCTCACCCTGCCCGCCGAATGGGCCGGACGCCGCGTACTGCTGCACTTCGGCGCCGTCGACTACGACACCACCGTATGGGCCGACGGCCGCGAGGTCGCCCGGCACCGCGGCGGCTTCACCCCCTTCACCGCCGACCTCGGCGACATCGCGGGCAGCGGCGAGGAGATCGTGATCACCGTCCGGGCCCGCGACCCCAAGTCCGGACCGCAGGCCCGCGGCAAGCAGGCGATCCGGTACGCCAACCACGACTGCAACTACACCCGCGTCACCGGCATCTGGCAGACCGTCTGGCTGGAGCCCGTGCCCGACCCGCACCTGCGGCGCCCCCGCATCACCCCCGACCTCGCCGGCTCCGCCTTCCACCTTGAACTCCCCCTGTCCGGCAACCGCCCCGGCCACCGGGTACGCGCCGTCCTCAGCGACGCCGACGGCGAGGTGAGCCGCGCCGAGGCCCGCGCCGACCTGGACCTCGCCCCGCGTCTGCACCTGCCCGTGCCCGACGACCGGCGCCGCGAGTGGAGCCCGCAGGACCCGCACCTGTACGACCTGCGCCTCGAACTCCTCGACGCCACGGGCGAGGCGGTCGACAGCGCCGAGAGCTACGCGGGCCTACGCGCCGTCGGCCTGCGCGGCAAGGCCGTCCTGCTCAACGGCACCCCGGTCTTCCAGCGCCTCGTCCTTGACCAGGGCTGGTACCCCGACGGCCTCATGACAGCCCCGACCGACGAGGCCCTGGTGCGGGACATCGAGCTGGCCATGGCGGCCGGGTTCAATGGGGCCCGGCTGCACCAGAAGGTGTTCGAGGAACGCTTCCTCCACCACGCCGACCGCCTCGGCTACCTGGTCTGGGGCGAGTTCGGCGACTGGGGCTGCGAGGTCGGCGGCTCCTCGGGCGACAACCAGCAGCCCGACGCCTCGTACGTCGCCCAGTGGCTGGAGGCCCTCGAACGCGACTACTCCCACCCCTCGATCGTCGGCTGGTGCCCGCTCAACGAGACGTACCAGAAGCTCCACGACCGCATCACCCAGCTCGACGACGTCACCCGCGCGATGTTCCTGGCCACGAAGGCGATGGACACCACCCGCCCGGTGCTCGACGCCTCCGGCTACGCCCACCGGGTGGCCGAGACCGACATCTACGACGCACACCACTACGAGCAGGACCCGCAGGCCTTCCGGCAGCTGATGTCGGGACTCGCCAAAGACGACCCCTTCGTCAACTCCCATGAGAGCGGCGCACCTTACTCCCTTCCCTACGGCGGCCAGCCGTACTTCGTCAGCGAGTTCGGCGGAATCTGGTGGGACCCCGAGGCGGTCGCCGCGCAGTCCGGCGACGACCGCACCGTCTCCTGGGGCTACGGCGAACGGGTGTGCGACGAGGAGGAGTTCCACGCCCGCTTCAGCGGCCTGACCGAGGTACTGCTGAGCGACCGTGACATGTTCGGCTACTGCTACACCCAACTGACCGACGTCTTCCAGGAACAGAACGGCATCTACCGCTTCGACCGCGGTCTCAAGCTGGACGTCGACCGCATCCGGACCGCACAGCTGCGCCCGGCCGCCATCGAGAACCAGGACGACGACCAGGACGACGACCACGCCTGATCGCAGAACAGAACAGTGAGAACCACAGTTCCCTGCTGCTGCCTTCGGCCGACGACAGGCGGGTCGCTCAGCGCCTGCGGCCCCGCGCCGCCCAGCCGCTGCCGATTCCCGCGACATGCAGGGCGAGACAGGTGAGTCCGATCAGCATGACGTTGGTCGACGTGAAGGCGTCGTTGGTGGATATCTCCGCCGCGTTGATGAGAAAGGCGATGAAGAACAGGACCGCCGCGATGATGCCCAGCATGGTGTGCCTCCTTGATGGGGGGAATCGACCGATGGTGCAGTTTCATGCGTATGCAGCTTCATGCGTATGCCCCCGGCGGCCCCCCTCACGCACTGCCTCGCGCCGCGAGTACGCGGTGGGCGATGCGTGCGCCGTACAGGGGAATTACGGGTTTCTCCAGGCGTTCCGTGTCGGTTTCGAGAGGAGCACGCGGCAGCGCGAGCACACGGTGCGCGAAGTACAGGGCGCGCTACGGCTGATGGGGGAGGGATGCCGGCAGGGATTCCAGGTCCTTCCGGAGTGCGATCGTGATGGCCAGCCCTGTCTCGCGCGACAGGGCATCGCCCGCCAGGAGTCCCAGCTGGGCTGCCAGATCCCGGGCGTAGAGATCGACGGTGGCCTCGATCAGGTCGGCAAGGACAGCTGCGGCGGCGCGGGCGCGTGCCCGGGCGAGCAGCGCGACGGCGGCGCCGATCACGCATGCCGGCCACCACCAGATGGTGAGGAGGAGGTACAGAACGGCCCAGGCGGCCAGGCGCGCCGTGGCCGCGTAGGCGTCGCCGGCGGCCGCGAGTTCGGCGCGGGCAGTCTCGGGGATGAGCAGCCACAGGCGGGGCCAGGCACTGGCGAGATCCAGATCGTAGACCCTGTGGACACGTCGGCCGGGAGCCAGCAGTCGGTCACCGATCCATGTGGGTCGTTCGGGTGGCATCAGGCTGATCGCCTCGCGTTTGGCGAGGGCATCGGACAGGTCGCGCGCCGCCGCGGGGGAGGGGTTGCCACGGGTGCGAACGGACCTGGCGATCTCGGACTGCACCAGGTCGTTGGCCGTGGTCCAGCGATCCTGGCGGCGCTTCGTCAGCAGTTGGGCGGGGCGGCCGCGCAGGTCGGCGCCCCAGAGCCGTCCGATGGTCGATCCCAGCCCGGCGGCGGCAAGGCCGACCGCGACGGTCACTGCCAGCACGCCTGCGGCAACGAGGACGATCACGCCGGGGCTGGATGATGCCGGCCGGTCCGCGAGCCGGTCGAGGATGTCGTGGAGCCGCGAGACCTCCCAGGTGTGCGACTGGCCGAGTGTGACGGCGATGGCCGCGCAGGCCAGGTAGACCAGCCCGGGCAGGACGAGCAGGGTCAGCCAGCGTTCGGCGAACCGCTTGCCCAGCTCGTCCAGGAATCCGCTCACACCGGCACCCGGACGAGCGCGAGCGCCTGCCCGGAAATCGCGCAGACAGGAGCTTGCGCGTGTCGGGCGACGGACTCGACGCGACTGCACGGCCGACGGGCCGGGCATGCCCAGGCCTGGACGACCCGCCGGCTTTCCAGGGTTCCGGCGACCGGCTCGTACACGCGCGCCGGTTGGGTCACCGCGCCCAGCCCGAATCTGGCCATCGCTTCGTCCAGCGCGTCGAGGTCGGCCTCCACATCGTCTTCGGAGGCACTGTTCCGAACTGCCGACAGTAGGCGTCGCAGGATCTCGTGCGCGCCGGCCTGCTCGGCGTAGGCATGGAGTTCGCCATCGTCCAGCATGAGGCAAAGGTGCTCGACCCGCTCGTCGGTTCCGGCCATCGGCGCACCTCTCGTCCTCCGCGGGGCCCCCGCGTGTGTGGCAGGTCGTCCTGGTCCTGGAAAAGGCGAAATCGATTGTAGCCAGGCGAGGTTGGGACAAGCCCGGGAATACTAGGCTTTGTGTCGGCGGCATCGCCTGGGGGGAAGTGCATATGGGTCTGCTGCGGCGAGCACGGCGCAAACATCTCATCGCGGCGATCACCGCACGTCTGGAACAGCTGGTACTCCACGACGACCCAGCGCCCGTACTGGCCGACGCGGCGGAGTCCGAGGTGCTGCAACTGCTCAACACGGTGGGTCTGCCGTCTCGGGATTTCGAGGCGCTCCAGATCGCGGGCATGCTGTGCTGGGCGCGCCACTACCACCTTCCGGATGCGCTGGGGCAGGACGACATGGCCGCCGCGTTGACGCTCCTCTACGAGGTCTACCTGGAGTACCCGGACGACGTACCGCCCGGGTTGCGCGCCTACTTCGACGAGGAGTCGGCCCGGCCGGCCGACGAGCAGCGCGTGTTCGAATTCGCGGAAGATCGGTCCGTGGCGCAAGGGGTGGAATTCTACGAGGAGTTCGAGCGCACCGGCGACCCGGACCTGCTGAGGGGCGCCGTGGACTCGTTCCGCCGCGCGGTGGCCGTCGTACCGCCGGGTCACCCGGCCAGAAGCAGCCGGCTGTCCCTGCTCAACGTCTCCCTCAGGGCCCTGTGGTCCTTCACCGGCGGCATCGACCTCGTGCGGGAGGCGGTCGAAACCGGCAGGGAGGCGGTGGAGGTGATCTTTGACCACCACCCGAAGCGGGCCGCCCGACTGGCCGATCTCGCCCACACCCTGGAGATCGAGTTCGATCTGACCGGGGACGCCGACACGCTCCGGGAAGCAATTGACATGGGCCGCGAGGCGGTCGCGGCGAGTTCGCCGCGTGATCTCATGCGCCCCCACTATCTGTTCGGCCTCGGGATGGCGGTGCAGCATCTTGGGGTGCTGACCGGCAGCGGCGACCTGCTCAGGGAGGCCGTCCGGCTCGGTCGGCAGGCGGTCGAGGCGACACCGCCGGAGCACGAGGGGTACAGCCTGCACCTGGGCGGTCTGGGGACGGCCCTGCGGTCCCTCTACGAAGTGACCGGGGACACGGGTGCGCTCACCGAAGCCGTGGAGTTCGGTCGCCAGTCGGTCGAGGCGGAACCGCTCGGCACCCCGGGCCGGTCGTCGTTCATGTCCAACTTCGGAGCCGCCCTCCACGCTCTCGCGGCGCGCGCGGGCGACGAGGACCTCCTCACGGAAGCCGTGCGGGTCGGCAGGCAGGCGGTCGACGCTGCCGTATACGGCAGCTCGGAGCGTGCCAGCAGCCTGTCCAATCTCGCCGCAGGCCTGCTCCGGATCTGGCTGTCCGGCACCGGCGACAGAGACGCTCTCGATGAGGCGATACGCATTGGCCGGGAAGCGATCGACGCCTGCCCGCCCGGCCACGCCAACCGCGCCTTCTACCTGTGCAATCACGGCATCGCACTGCAGGAGAAGTTCGAGCTGAGCGGGGACAGTGACGCGCTGCGGCGGGCAGGGGAGGCGTACCGCGAGGCCGCCGAGTCGCCGGAGTCGTCCGTGGCGGCACAGATCATCGCCAGGGCCGGGGAGGGCCAGGTCGCCATGACGGCGGGCGATGCGCCGGCGGCGTTGGCCGCGTACGAGGCAGCGGTCGCCCTGCTGCCCCGGCTCGTTCCGCGCGAGCTGGCGCGTGCCGACAGGGAGCACGGAATAGGGCGTACCGCCGGACTCGCGAGCGAGGCCGCTGCGGCAGCCGTCCAGGCAGGGCGCCCCGAACGGGCCGTCGAACTGCTCGACCAGACCAGGACACTGCTGTTGGCCGAGGCGATGGACGCTCACGGCGACCTGAGCGAACTCGCCGCCGCGGCACCGGATCTGGCTGCCGAGTTCGTCCGGCTGCGTGAGGCCCTGGACGCGGCGGACCGGATCGGAACCGATGGCGTCTCATCGGCCGTGAGCGCGGTGGCGTACTCCCTCGATGCCGACGGCGCGAGCAGCGACGGCGACGCCTGGAACGCGGCGGACCGGCGGCAGAGACTGGCCCGTGAGTGGGACGAGCTGCTGGCACGGATCCGCCGACTGTCCGGCTTTCACGGGTTCCTCCTGCCACTGCCCGTCGAGGAGATCCAACGGGCGCTGCCCGACGGTCCGGTCGTCATGGTGAACGTCACCAGCTTCCGTGCCGACGCGCTGATCCTCACCGCTGATCCCGGGACGCCCGTACGTGTGGTCGAGCTGCCCGGGCTGACCGACGACGCCGTGAGGGAACAGGCCAACCTCCTTCTCCTGGCAGTCCGAGCCACCACAAGCTCCTCGCCCCGTGAGCTTCTGCGCGGGCAGCGGGCGGTACTGGACATCTTGGGCTGGCTGTGGGACGAGGCCGCCGCGCCGGTACTGGAGGCTCTCGGATTGCCCTGTCCCCCCGAGGCGGGCGCGGCCTGGCCCCGCGTGTGGTGGTGCCCCGTCGGCATGATGACGTTCCTCCCCCTGCACGCGGCCGGTCACCATGACGGCACGCGGCGGGCGGTGCTTGACCGCGTGGTCTCCTCCTACACGCCCACGGTCCGTGCCCTGCGCTACGGACTGGGCCTCAGGAGACGCACCGCTGCCGGCGCGGAAGGGGAGCGTGGCGCCCCTGGTACAGCGCTGATCGTCGCCATGCCAGAGACACCAGAGGCGCCCGCGTTGCCAGGTGCCCGGACCGAAGCAGAGAGCCTCGCAGGGCTGTTGCCCGACTCGCAGCTCCTGGTCGGCCCGCAGGCCACCCGGCCGGCCGTACTGGCGGCACTGCCCCGGCATGAGATCGTCCACCTCGCATGCCACGGGCTCAGTGACTGGGACACACCGGCGGCCAGCAGGCTGCTCCTGCACGACCACACCACCGAGCCGCTCACGGTGGCGGCCCTGTCGGAACTGCGCCTTCCCCGCGCCCGCCTCGCCGTCCTGTCGGCGTGCAGCACGACCGCGAGCAACCAGGCTCTCGCCGACGAGGCCGTGCACATCACCTCTGCCTTCCAACTCGCAGGATTCCAGCACGTCGTCGGCACCATGTGGCCGATCAGCGATGCCATCTCCGCGCGCGTCGCCCACGGCCTCTACGTCGACCTCATGGACAGCGGCAACGCAGCCGTCCGCCCCGAGTGGACCGCCCAGGCCCTCCACCAGGTCATACGCCGTGTGCGAGATGAATACCCCAGAGCTCCCACGTTCTGGGCCGCGTACATCCACGTCGGGATATGAGCGTCATACGACACGGAGAACGGTCGCTTCTGTGGGGGGTGCCGGCCAGGCCTGGATGAGGTACCACTCGGTGACCTCGTCGGGGGCCAGGTCAACGGCCGTGTCCCTGCCGCGGGCGTGAACGCGTAGGCGGTAGTCGCCGGGACCGTTGAACGACAGGACGGGGAGTTCTTCGTCCAGGTCGTCCATCATGCCGTGGACCATGAGCTCGCCCGAGGCGGAGTGCGCGGAGATCTCCATGATCTCCGGCCAGTTGCCGTCGTCGGGCTGGGGCTCGGTTTCGTGGAGGGTGACCGTGACGTCGACGTCGCCCGTGTGGATGCCGGTCATGACGATGGTGACGCCCTCGGTGACCCGCACGAGTCCGTTGTGCTCGCGGGCCAAGTCGGGGCCGGTCGGCGCGTCCTCGTCGCTGATGTCGAACTGGTGGTACTGAACGGGGACGTTTCCACTTGCCGCCGCCGGTGTTGGCGCCTGCCAGGTCGACGCCATGTGGTACTCGTCGCACGCCGCCCGAAGGCGGTGGGCGTACAGCGTTGGGCGCCGGGCCTCGGGGGGGGGGCATGCGAGGTCCGGCGCCGTGGAACCCTCGTCGTTTCAGGCTGCTCGGGTCAGTTCGGCCTGGCCGAAGAGGAGGGCGTAGCCCGGCGGGAGTTGGGTGATGACGCGGGTGAGGAGGGCTGGGCCCGCGAGTTGGGCGACGGAGGCGAGGACGGCGCCGACGTCCCAGCGGGCGGTGGCCGGGGTGCCGCCGGTTCGGGTGGCGAGGTCCTTCACAAAGCCCCAGCCGGTGAGTTGTTCGGTGGCGGGAATCTGAGCCGTGAAGATCCGGGCTGCTTCGAGGGGCAACCTGGCGGCGAGCTCGACGCGTTCGTCGCCGGTGAGTTGCCGACCCAGTGCGGCGAGCACCTGGCGGACGGCTTCCTCGGCCCGTTCGCGGGTGGGGTACGCACCTTCGTACCGCACCTTCTCCAGCATCTGGTTGTACGACATCGCCGGCCTGGGGCGGGCCGGTTCGGACTCGCGGAACATCGGGGGCTGGTTGCCTTTCCGGTGTGGATGGTGTGGATGGTGTGCTTTGGTGAGGTGAGGGGCGCCCGGTGCCTGGGCCTCATGCCTGCTGAGGCGCCCCGAACAGCAGGTCGTATCCCGGGGGGAGCTGGAACAGGATGCGGCGTAGGAGGTCCTCGCCCGCGGCCTCGGCGACCACGCTGAGGACGGCACCGACGTCCCATTTCGCGGTCTCTTCGGTGGCTCCTTCGATCCAGGCGGCGGTGGCCCGGACGAACCGCTCGGGTGTCAGCGGCTCGGCGGCCTGGAGCGGGTTGAGCAGGATGATGGCGTAGGTCTCGGGCAGCCGGGCGGCGAGTTCGGCACGCTCCTCGCCCACGACGTGAGCGCCGAGCAGGGCGAGGACGACGCGGGCCGCCCTGTCCGCCTCCCGTTCTGAGGGGTACTCGCCGCGCGCTGAGACCGCGTCCAGGAACGCGTCCCATCTCATGTGCACCACCGTGCTCCCCCTTTCGGACGGTCGGGTGCGCGGAGGGCGGCCGGAGGGGAGGGGGATTGCGGCCCTCCGCGCACGGTCCGGAATCAGCGGGCGCCGGTCAGCCGCTGATCTCCTTGTGCCCGGTGCTCCCGGCGCTGATCGAGATCTTGCGCGGCTTGGCGCGCTCGGCGATCGGAATCCGCAGGGTCAGGACACCTGCGTCGTAGTCGGCCTTGATGTTGTCGACGTCCAGCGTGTCGGCCAGCATGACCTGGCGGGAGAAGACGCCCAGCGGACGCTCCGACAGCTCCATCTGCACGGTGTCGCCCTTTGCGACCGGGCGGCGCTCCGCCTTGACGGTCAGCATGTTCCGCTCGACGTCGATATCGATCGCGTCCGCCGAGACACCCGGCAGATCCAGCGCGATCACGTACTCGTCGCCCTCTCGGTAGGCGTCCATCGGCATCGGCGCCGGCCGCGACCAGGTCCCGGACGTGCCGAGGAGCTGCTGGGTGAGACGGTCGAGTTCCCGGAACGGGTCGGTGCGCATCAACATCGGGAAACACCTCCAGTGCTATGGGCAGTAACTGCCAATGCGCTTTCACCTGACTCTCTTGTAACATGTCATCGAAGCGATGACAACCGGGATGTCGTCGAAAGGATGACACGAACGAGAGGAGGTCTCATGGCAGCAGCCGACCAGTTCGACCAGTCCGACCGGACCGCCGCTCAAGGCGGCCCGACCGACAGCACAAGGCCCGGTGCCGCCTCGTTCCTCGCGGCGGCCGCGGCCCTGAGCGCCATCGACGAGGCGCTGCACGCCGCCCACACCGCGCCGGACGATGAGCCGCCCGGCGCGGACCCCGGTCCCGAACAGGTCCTCGCCTCGCTCCTGCTGCTGCGCGAGGTACGGGAGCGGCTCGCGGGATGGGAGACGGACCTGATCGAGTCAGCCCGGGAAGCCGGAGCCAGCTGGGCCGAGCTCGCCGGTCCTCTCGGCGTCGCCAGCCGTCAGGCCGCGGAGCGCCGCTATCTGCGGCTGCGGCCCGGAGCGGCCGGCACCACGGGCGAGCAGCGTGTGAAGGCCACCCGTGACCGCCGCGCAGCGGACCGTTCCGTCACCACCTGGGCCCGCGACAACGCCGCCGACCTGCGGCGACTCGCCGCCCAGATCACAGCGCTCACGGACCTTCCCGACGTGGCCCACCCCTACATCCGCCGCATTGACAAGGCCCTCGCCGCCGACGACGCCGCCCGTCTCATCACTCCTCTGACCGAGGCCCGACCTCACCTCAAAACCGCCCACCCGGATCTCGCCGCCCGCCTCGACACCATCACCGGCCGCACCGAGCAGCTACGCCAGGACAGCCAGGCTCGGCGCCGCAACCCCTGACTCTCGGGAGGACAGGGTGAAGTTGGCGTGCGATCCCGGGCGTTGACCTGCTCGATGGGCTCCTGCCCATGGTCCAGAGGGAGGCGATGGCATGGGTATGCATTGGCGACCTACACGGCCTGCCACTCGGCCCGGACCTGCCGGCAGCGGTGCTCGCCGCGGAAGGCGCCGTGCACAGGAGCCCAAAAAGGGGGTACGCGGCCGAAAGGGACGAGGAGTGGGAGGATCACGATGTTCGAGGCCGGTGACATCCGAGAGTGGCGCGGTCACGATGTGGTCGACGACAGCGCACGCAAGATCGGCAAACTGGAGTCGATCTATGTGGACACCGCTACCGACGCACCGTCTTTCGCGACCGTCACGATCGGCATGCCGACTCGGCACCGCCTGGTATTCGTTCCTCTCGCCGGAGCGACGGTCGGCCCTGGATACCTGAAGGTCGCCTACGCAAAACACCAGGTCAAGGGTGCGCCGTCCATCGACACCGATGGAGTCCTGCCGGCCGGGGACGAAGTAGCGGTCTTTGCTCACTACGACCTGGCCTACAAGCCCGGTGCGGAAGGCGAGCGGCGGCTGGCGCGCCGCTGACGAACAACGACGATCCAGGAGGCGGCCATGGCTCTGTTCTTGTTCCTGCTTCTTCTGGCGGTGATACTCGGATTCACCGGAGTGCTCGCCGAAGGTTTGCTCTACCTGCTGGTCATCGGGGTGTTCGTGGCAATCGCCGACATCCTCTACGTGGGAATGAAGATCCGGCGAAGCGGCAGGCGCCAGGTTCGCTAGGCCCGTCTGCCTCACGGTGGAAGACGCACCTTCTACGCGGTCTGTCGCCGACGCCGCGCCTGCTCGCGTCTCCGACGCTCGCGCACGCTCGCGCAACGCCTTGTCAGCGTGACGATGACGAATGTATAACGTTGTAAATGCCCGCGTTGAAGGGGATGCCGTGCGGGTCAGCCTTAAGGACGTCGCCGCACATGCGGGGGTCTCCATCAAGACCGTCTCCAACGTGGTCAACGACTACCAGCACGTCACCCCCGCCATGCGCGAACGCGTCCAGCGGTCCATCGACGCGCTCGGCTACCGGCCCAACCTGGCCGCCCGGCACCTGCGCAAAGGACGCACGGGCATCATCGCGCTCGCCCTGCCCGAACTCGGCAACCCCTACTTCGCCGAACTGGCCGCCGCCGTCATCGACGCTGCCGCCGCCCACGACTACATCGTGCTGCTGGACCACACCGGCGGACGCCATGAACAGGAGATCCTGGTCAGTCAGGGCTTCCGGGCACGGGTCATCGACGGGCTCATCCTCAGCCCCATCGAGCTGGAGACCGAAGACCTGCGCGACCGGGCGGAGAACGTGCCGCTGGTGCTGCTCGGGGAACGTGACTACGACCTGCCGTACGACCACATCGCCATCGACAACGTCGCCGCGGCCCGCACCGCCGTCCGGCATCTGATCGGCCTCGGACGCCGGGAGGTGGCGTTCATCGGAGACCGGCGCGGTCGCAGCGAGCCCGCCCAACTGCGTGTGCGCGGTTGGCGCGAGGAGCTCACCGCCGCCGGACTCCCGGCCGACGACGGACTCGTGGCCGCCACCGACGGCTGGCGGCACGCGGACGGTGCGGCGGCCATGACCCGCATCCTCGAGGCCGGGCGGCGCCCCGACGCGATCTTCGCCTACAACGACCCCGTGGCCATCGGCGCGATGCGCGTCCTGCGCGAGCACGGACTGCGCGTCCCCGAGGACATCGCGGTCGTCGGTTTCGACGACGTGGTCGAAGGACGCTTCGGCGCGGTGACGCTCACCTCCGTGTCACCGGACAAGGAAGCCATCGGCCGGCTCGCCGTCGAGTCGGTGCTCGCCCGGCTGGGCGGTGAGGCTCCCGAACCCAGCCGTGTATGGGCGGACTATCGCCTGGTCGAGCGGGAGAGCACACTCGGGCGCGGCGCGGCGAAGAACGGCGCCCGATGCTGACTCGGCCGTAGGCGAGTACGCCGCGAATCGCGTCAGTAGGAGTACCTGCACCGTGACCAGGGGATGGCGAACCGCGTGGGCCCCGGCGGAGGAGTACCGTCCCGCCGGGGCCCCGCGCGCCGCGCCGCCGCTGACGCTGCCGCTATGGCTTCTCGTCCGTGTAGAGCGCGCTCACCTCCTCTGCGGAGAGCGCCTTGTCATAGGCATGGACCTCGTCGACCGCGCCGTTCCAGAAGTCGGTGTCATCGCCGCCCCATTGGGCGCGGCCGACGGCCAGGGAACCGGTGCTGGGATAGGCCGCTCCGCCGGTGGCGGTCGCCGCCGGCTTTCCGTCGACGTACAGCTTGATCGTGTTGTTCGCGCCGTCGCGGACGCCGACCAGGTGGTACCAGCGGCCCTTCTCCGGTGTGGCCACCAGGCGGGCGCGGTTCTCCCCAGGAGTGCTGAAGGCGAACGCGCCCTGCCCGTACTGGAGATAGAACGGGCTGGCCTGGCGCCGGGTGTCCTGGCTGACCGCGGTGGCGTAGTTGCCGGGGAGCTCGTCCAGCCGGACCCACGCCGACACCGAGTAGCTTCCAGTGGTGTCGAGCACCGGCCCGTCGCTCTCGGCGTACTGGCCCTGACCGTCGAACTTCAGCGCGCTGCCGCTGACACCGGGAGTCCAGGCGGTGCCCTCCCTGAGCGTCAGGGCCTTGGCGTTCGGACCGTCGTCCTTCGCCGTGGTCCCACTACCCTCATCGAGGGCCCAGTGCCCGCCGCCCTTCAGCGGCTGCCGCTCGCCCGCGGCGGCACCGGCGGCGATGATCTTGCGGTTGACCTCACGGACCCTGACCGGGTCGACCTTGATCTCCCGACGGTCGTATGTGTACAGGCCGTTGAGCTCGTTCTCCAGGTCGGAGATCTGGGTGTAGACCGAGCCGGACAGCTCGGCTCCGGCCTGGTCGAGATAGAACTGCTCGGTGTTCTCGACGTACTTGCGGGTCAGCGCCTCCTTGTCGGTGACACCGCTGTAGATCACCGTCGGGGCGCCCGGCCACATGTGCCCGGGGGTGCGCAGGGTGAAGCCGCCGTGCTCGCCGTCCATCGCCGCCCGGTGGTCGGGGAACGGCGGGTCCTCGTTGTTGTAGTCGTGGTGGTCGAGGATGTCGCCCTTGCCTGAATCACCCTTGGAATTGCAGCAGTTGACACCGCTGTGGGCGTTGACGACACGGGACGGGTCGGCCGCCTTCACGGCCTCGGCGATCTTGCCGGTCTCCGTGCGGTCCCACTCGCCCCAGCCCTCGTTGAAGACGGTCCAGCCGATCACGGAGGGCGCGTTGTGGTGCTCCCGCATCATCTCCCGGCCCTGGTCGACGAAGGCGCGCCGCCCGGTCTCGTTGGTGATGTTGCCGGAGACGAAGTCCTGCCAGACCAGCAGGCCGAGCCGGTCCGCATGGTAGAACCAGCGCGCGGGCTCCACCTTGATGTGCTTGCGTACGGCGTTGAAGCCGAGTTCCTTGTGCGCCTTCAGGTCGAACGCGAGGGCCTCGTCGCTCGGCGCGGTGTACAGGCCGTCCGGCCAGAAGCCCTGATCGAGGGTGGCGAGGGAGAAGACCGGCTTGCCGTTGAGCACCAACTTCCGGAAGCCGCCAACCTTCTCGATGCCCATCTCGCGCATACCGAAGTAGCTGCCGACCCTGTCGGCCGACCTGCCGTCGGTGAGCTTGACGGCGAGGTCGTAGAGGTAGGGGTCGTCCGGGCTCCACAGGTGCTGGTTCGCCACCGGCAGCCGCAACTGCTGGTTGGCCGGCCCGCTGACCTTGCCGACGACATTGCCGCGCTTGTCGCGGGCGACGGCCTCGACGCGGGCCCCGGCGGAGGCATTGTCCGACTCCACCGTCACCGCCAAGCTGCTCGTGTCGATGTCCGGCGTCGTGACAACGTTATCGATCGCGGCGTTGGCGACCGGCTCCATCCAGACGGTCTGCCAGATGCCCGACGACTGGGTGTAGAAGATGCCGCCCGGATTGGTGGACTGCTTGCCCATCGGCTGGTCGGCGCCCCCGGTGTCGGTGACCGCGACCACGACCTCCTGCGGCCCGGAGCCCTTCAGGGCGTCGGTGATGTCGGCGCTGAACGCGTCGTAACCGCCGGTGTGTTCGGCGACCTTCGTGCCGTTGACGAAGACACGTGCCTGGTAGTCCACGGCGCCGAAGTTGAGCTTCAGCCGGTTGCCCTTGCCGTCCTTGCCGACCTTCCAGTCCTCGGGGACGTTCACCAGCTTGCGGTAGAACATGTGGTCCTCGTGCCGCTCCAGCCCGGAGAGCTGCGACTCCACCGGGTACGGCACGACGATCCTCTCGTCGAGGTTCTTGCCGAACGCCGGTTGCTCGCCCGCCTCGGCACCACTGAACTGCCAGGAGCCGTTGAGGTTCGCCCACTTGGAGCGCACCTGCTGCGGACGCGGGTACTCCGGCAGCGGGTTCCTCTTGTCGACCCTGTCGCCCCACTTGGTGGTGAGCCGGTGGGCGGAGGCGTTGTCGGCGTAGCGGATGACCTTCGGTACGGTCTCGCCGCCGGACGTCAGGCCGCCCTCGCCGTCGTAGGCAACCCTCACCTGCTGGTTCTTCTGAATGGGTTCGGCGAGCGTCACGAGCAGGGAGTTGCGGTCCCCGGGAGCGACGGTGACCGACTTCAGGGGCATGGCCGTGGTGTCGGCCTCGACCTTCAAGTGGTCCTTGACCGCCTGGAGGTCACCGACCCTGCCCTCGAACCGGGCCCGCAGCCGCCGTCCGTCCGCGGCCACGGACAGCTCCACCGGGTAGACCTCGAAACCCTCGGGCGGAGTGAACGCCGACATCGGCACCAGCTGCTTGGGCAGGTCCGGGCCGGCCCAGCGCAGGAACATGTTGGAACCGCCGAAGTCCTGGAACATCTCCAGGCGGAAGTCGTGCTTCTCGCCGGCGGTCAGCCGGATCGCGGCGCTGGTCTGTTCCTTGTCCCAGTCCGGCTCCCAGTGGTCGATGACCGGCCGGCCGTCGATGTAGAGCCGGAAGCCGTTGTCACCGATGGCGTAGAAGGTGTAGTCGCCGGTGGCCGGAGCCTCGATCCGGCCCGTCCAACGGGCGGTCGTGTGCTCCGACTTGCCGGTCAGCTCCTGGAAGGTGCTCGTCAGGCCGGAGAAGTTGATCTGCGGGTCGAGCAACGTGCCACCGAGGTCGGCGAAGTCCCGGGCGCCCGGGGCCGACATGCTGAAGTACTCGCCCTTCAGGCCGTGCACCTCGATGTCAGCAGCCTCGGTGGAGAGGAGTGAGGCGCTGCCGGTCGGCTCCGCTGCCGACGCGGTGGCGGCCAGACCGCTCGGCGGCACGACGAGAGCGGCCGCAGCCAGCAGCGCCCACACTCTGAGCGGTGGGCGGATTTGTTGTCTTGTCATCGAACCTTTCCTCGCACGGAGGCCGCGGACCGGGACCGGTCATCTGGAAACCCAGGCCCCGCGGGTACGGCGGAACACCGGAACACCGAACACCGGAACACCGGTACGGGCGCGGTCGGGCGGCTCTTTCAACGATGGAAATCCTGCGACAGCGGAATGACAGCACGCCCCTCGACAGCTGTCCAGACCTCACGCGCCACTCCGTCGGTGGACCTCATCGAGCATCTCTCATCGGCGACTTGGAGCACTGGGTACGACGCCATTGACATGTCCGGGACCGAGAACAATGCTGTGAAGCGCTATTCCATCGATGTAAAGCGTCACGTCGAGGTGACCATGAAGCCTTCTCGCCGCGTCCCCGGCGCCGCGGCCCTGGTGCTGTCCGGCATCCTCGCCGCCGTGCTGTCCCTGACCTCCGCTGATCCGGCCCAGGCGGGACAGACGAGTCTGCGGGCCGCGGACCCGAGCGTGCTCCGGGTCGGTGGCACCTATGTCTCGGCGCAGTCGGCCGGTGGCGGCATTGTCGTGCGTCAAGCTCCGTCAACGGACGCTCTGGCCACGGCTCCCGCCCGGCAGGTCTGGTCCGACACCCGCAACCTCGGCGAGGTCTGGGCCCCCGAGATCGTGCGGGACGGTGGCCGCTACTACATCTACTTCTCGGCGGGCCGCGGACCGGATCACCGTATGTACGTCATCAACTCCGGCAGTCCGGACAGCGGATACACGGCCGAGACCGAGCTCGCCCTCCCGGACGACAAGTGGGCCATCGACGGAACCCTGTTCACCTTCAACGGGCAGCGCTGGTTCGCGTGGTCCGGCTGGGCCGGCGACACCAACGTCGAGCAGAACCTCTACATCGCCCGCATGAGCAGCCCGACCACGCCGACCGGTGCGCGCCACGTCATCTCGCAGCCTCGGGAGAGCTGGGAGCGGGTGGTCGGCAACCCGTTCATCAACGAGGCTCCTGAGGCCATCAAGGACCCCAACGGGCAACTGCACATCGTGTACTCCGCCAACGGCAGCTGGAGCGAGCAGTACTGCCTGGCCGACCTGCGACTGCGCGCCGGAGGCGACCCGACGTACGTGTGGGACTGGTACAAGTCCAACGGCTGCCTGTTCGGCTCCAACCGCGCCACGATGATGCCGGGTTGGGACCCGACCCTGTATGTCAACGGCCCCGGCCACCACAGCTTCGTCCTCCTCGACGGCGACATCGCCACGAGTCCGCCCGCCGGGCCGAGGTTCCCCCTGATGTTCCACGCGGTGCCGAAGGGAACGCCGTACGCGTGGGAGAACCGGTACTGGTACACCGGCACGTTCTGCTGGTGGGGCGGCACCACGTACAGCCGCGCCAACGTCCCGGGTTCGAATACGAACACCGGTTGGAGTCTCAAGTTCTTCGAGTAGGGACCCGAGTATTGGACCCGAGTAGAGACCCGAGTAGAGCGGCAGAACGCTCACCGAAGCGGTGACGGCCCCTCCGGGGTCGTCAACAGGGCCAGATGAGCGAGGTCTTCGGGCGGAGCTGTGGTCACCGACCACAGCGGTGCGGGCGATCCGTCGGCGACCGCGGCCGGCGCGTCGGTCAGATTCATCCGCTCACGCAGCCGGCCGTAGAAATCCATCGGCCCCAGCCGTACGGCCCTCAGCCGGCGCGGTGCAGCGTACACGCCGATCCAGTCTCCCGGCCCCAGGACGCCGCGCAGCTGGCCGTCGATGCTCACGGCGGCCTGCCCCGATCGTTCCAGGATGCGCAGCCCGACAGGCTCGTCGGGGGCGGTGACGACGGACCGGTCGAACGCCATGTGCGGGGCGACCGGTGTGAAGACGAGAGCTTCCGCACGCGGCGAGACGACGGGCCCACCGGCGGCGAAGCTGTAGGCGGTCGAGCCCGTCGGCGTGGCGACCAGCAGCGCGTCCGCCGAGTAGGAGGCCAGGAGTCTGCCGGAGACGTAGACCCCGACCGAGACCTGACGGTCCCTGGCCAGCTTCTCCAACACCACGTCGTTGAGCGCGGTCACCTCCAGCGGGACGCCCCACTCGTCGTCGATCCGGCAGTCGGAGCGTACCCGCGGGGGAGGGAGCAGGGGGCCACGACCGTATTCCATGAGGGCCTCCATGCCCGGCGGCACCTCCAGACGGCGCGAGGCGCGCAAGGCGAGAAGCATGCGGCTGTCGACATGGAAGCGACCCTCCTGCACCGCGTCCAGCGCGGACGGCATTTCGGTGGCCGACGCCTCCGTCAGGAATCCCACCCGCCCCAGGTCGACCCCGAGGACGAGGGCGTCGTTCTCGGCGGCCAGCCTGGCACCGCGCAGAAAGGTGCCGTCTCCGCCCAGGGTGACGATGAGGTCGGGATCGCCCGCGGCCTCGACCTCCTCACGTGCGTTGTGCCGCCCGCCGTCGTGCCACACGTCGATGTCCGTGCACCGTACGGCGTGCCCCTCGCACCAGGCCCGGACCACACCGGCCGCGTCCACGGCCTCCGCGCGCCCACCGTGCACCACCAGACCCAACCGGCTCACTGCCACATTCGCCTCCAGAGCGTCTCGGTCACCAGGTCGTGGGGATCGTGCGGACATCGCCGGCGGGAAACCCGTGCCGTGACTGCTGTGGCTCCCTACGAGTGCGCCACTACCTGCCCGGCCGTGACCTGGGGCGGATTGGGGAGCAGAGCCGCAAGGCGGTCCCGTACGAACTCCTTCGCCCTGTCGGTCGACGCCTCGGCGCCGGCCCGGTCCTGGAAGACACCCGTCGACAGCATCACCCCGCTCCCGGCATCGACCCAGTAATAGGCCACGAACCCTTGGACCTGGCGCAGGAGCGGCACGAACTCGTCGTTCACCCGGCGTCCCGCCTCAGCCGGATCGGTCACCCCTTCGTACCGCCGAACCACTGCGTACATGGCTGATCTCCTCATGGATCGTGGGGTCGCATTCCGCGCAAACCGCGTACCCGCCGCAGCCCGCGCGATCTGCGCGAGTCCGCTGCAAATCACTGGAAAAGCCCCCCAGCGGTGGTCCGAACGGAGGGGCAGACAGCGCATCCCACGCCGCCACGCCTGACCATGACCCACCGAGGACGTGGCGCCCGTCGCGGTGGTGTACGTGTGGCTGGGGTCGGCCTGCGTGGACGTGGTGCCGTCGCCGAAGTTCCGGGAGTGGGTCAGCGCCCCGCCCTCGGGGTCGGAGCAATCTCCTTGACCGGGCTGTGCCTGAGCCCCGACTCCAGCCGTTCCCATGGCATACCATCCAGCACCTCAAGCGCCACGTCTGCCACTTCCGCCCCCGTGACCTCGCGAATCGGCTCCCGACGGACAGCCGGTCATCGCGAGGCAACGGGGCGGCGGTGTTCGTCGAGCTGGCCCGAGCGGTCTCCCGGACGAGCCTCACCGCCTCATCGGTGTCACGCCGAGTGCTGGTACGCCGAGTAGGTCAGATAGCCGTTGTCGCCGCCTTCGAAGTACGTCGCCTCGTCGGCGGGAGCGATCGGGAGGCCGGTGCGCAGCCGTTCCACCAGGTCGGGGTTGGCGATGAAGGCGCGACCGAAGCTGATGAGGTCGGCTCCCAGGCCGAGCCAGTGGTCCGCCTCGGCGCGGCCGGTCTGCTTGGGGCCCATCGGCAGCACCGGGTTCATCACGAGGGTGCCGGGCCAGGACCGGCGCAGACCGAGAAGCGTCTCTTCATCGATGGTGGCTTCGAGGTGGACGTAGGCCAGACGCAGCCGGGACAGCTCGGTCAGGAGGGCGGCGTAGAGCTCGGCGACCTCGGTCTCCTCGATACCCCAGAAGGGGCCACCCGGGGAGAGACGGATCCCGGTCCTGTCCGCGCCGACCGCTTCGGCGGTCGCGGCGGCCGCCTCGACGGCGAACCGGATCCGGTTGGTCACCGAGCCGCCGTAGCGGTCCGTGCGCAGGTTGGCGTTGGAGGAGAGGAACTGCGAGATCAGATAGCCGTTGGCGCCGTGGAGTTCCACACCGTCGAAGCCGGCGTCCACGGCCCGGCGCGCGGCATCCGCGTACGACTGGACGTGCTCGGGCACTTCGGCCGTGTCCAGGGCACGCGGAGTCGGCGCCGGCTGCCGCCCGCTGGGGGTGAACACCTCGCCGACCGCCGCCACGGCCGAGGGTCCGACGGGCCGCATCCCGGTGGTCTCGGGATGTGACACCCGCCCGCCGTGCATGATCTGGGCGAAGATACGGCCGCCGTTGGTGTGCACCGCATCGGTCACCGTGCGCCACGCGGTCACCTGGTCGTCGGTGTGCAGCCCCGGAGTGCCCGGGTTGGACTGGCCGATCAGGCTCGGCTGCACCCCCTCGGTGACGATCAGGCCGGCCGTGGCCCGCTGGGCGTAGTAGCGCGCCATCGACGGCGTCGCCAGACCGCCCGCGGCGGCCCGGACCCGGCTCATCGGGGCCATCACCACCCGGTTGGGCAGCGCCAGGTCGCCGAGCCGATAGCCGGTGAAAAGGGTCGTCACGTCATGTCTCCTTCGTCTGTCCCGCGTAATGCGTCGTGCCCTGGTCCCGGGCACGACGGTTACGCTAAAACCTGACATTGACGTCAGAGGCAAGGGTTGTGCCCCGGATCACAACAGGGAGGGCGGCATGCGAATCGGCGAGCTCGCGGCACGGGCCGGAGTCAGCGTCCGGTCCCTGCGCTACTACGAGGAACAGGGCCTGCTCACCAGCACCCGCAGCACCAGCGGGCAGCGGCACTACACGGAGGGCCATGTCGAGCGGGTCACATTCCTCCAGCGGATGTACGCCGCAGGCCTGTCCAGCCGGACCATCGCCGAACTCCTGCCATGTGTCGACTCACCCAGCGAGGCCACGTCCGATGCCGCGCTGGAACGGATGGCCGAGGAGCGCGAACGGCTCTCCGCGCACATCGAAGAGCTCGTCCGCACCCGGGAGGCACTCGACGTTCTGATGGCCACCAACCGGGCCCACCGCGAGAGCCTGAGGCCGACGGTGACGGGCTGAGCCCTCCGTCCGGGGCTCGGCATCGATGACCGCAAGGAGGTGTTCGCCGCGCGCCTGGGCCTGCCTGTTCGCTTTCGACTGCTTCGACTTCGGCCCGAAGCCGGAGCCGTTGGTGCTAATGCCGCAGTCGGTTATTGAAACTGCCGGAATACCCCAGGCTCACCGGTCCTGGATGTCGGGCAAGGTGGTATCGGCAGCGGCATAAAGGAACTTCAGGAGCTTGTCGTATGCCTCGATGTGCGCTCGATCCCCCTCTGCCCCGTGCTGCGTCGTTTCTGTTTCATTGTCAACCGCGTGCAGCCAGTCGATGACTGCGGCGAAATACGGCACCAACGCACCTGTTGCCGCTTGGGCGGCAGTGCCCATCTCGCTGGGACCTTCCACGAAAACGATGTGCTGAAGGCGGTCGAGCTGGCGGTGCAGAGTTCGTGCTTCGTTCCAGAGGCGGCGGGCGGCTTGGCGGCGCTCTTCGCGTTCCTCGGGAGGGTCGCTTGCTTCGATGCCTCCAAGTTTGATGCTCGCTTCGCTCAGCGTTCCGTGTACTAGGTGACAGCATTCGGCGAAGGCCAGGTAGGCACTCTTGCGCGATTCGCGAAGAGCGCGAGTCCGTTCAGTATCGATCTGAAGCCGGGCTTGCCTCAACTGCGTCTCGGCCTGGATCTCGGCCTGTTGCTCTGCCTTCCTTCCGGTGATCCATGCGGATGCCGTAGCGCCCACTGCGCCGACCGCGGCGCCGATGACGCCACCGAGGAGTCCTGCAAGTCCCGCGTCCATGACGTGATTCTGGTGCCCAGGCGTTGCGCGTTGCCAGTGGGGGGCGATGGTCGTGCCTGGCCGTGGCCGCTAAGCCAGGTCGCTGTGAGTCGCCCGTGACCGGTGCCTCCTCCGGGCCTCCGTGGGGCGGTCTGCGACGGTCACTCCCGACAGCAACAAGGCCGAGGCGTTCGACCTGGGCCTTGCAAGTGACGTCTGACCGAGCCAAGCGGCTGGCCGCTGCCGCTGCCGCAGCCCCGTGCCCGCCCGTCACGGGCGGCTCGGTAGGGAGGAGGGCGCGGGGTACCTAGAACTGGCTCAGGGGACGTCGGCCCTCAGCAGCGCCGGCAGGACCACGGCATCCACGTAGCGGCTGAGGAACTCGGCGTCCGCTTCGGCGCGTTCGACGACCGGTCGGGCGAGGATCGCCCCGCAGATGAGGTGAGGCAGGAAACCGAGCGCCGGATTGTTCGCGGCCACCTCGCCACGGTCGACGGCGCGGCCGACCACCGCGCGCATCCTCTCCAGCTCGGGCTTGATCCTGCTCTCGTACACGGCGTCCGCCAGGTCAGGATGGGCACGCGTCGCGCTGCTGAGCGCCCGCAGCAGGGCGACGTCCTCCTGGCGGGCGGCGCCACTCGCCCTCCTGGCGACCTCGTGCAGATCGCCCGCCAGGGACCCCGTGTCGAGGGCGTCGCCCTGCATGGGCGTGCGGTGTCGCAATGCCGCTGCCACCAACCGTGGCTTGCCCTGCCATCGGCGATAGAACGTCGCCTTGCTCGCCCTGGCCCGGGCGGCGACGTCGTCCATGGTGAGCGCGTCGTAGTCGACCTCCCGCAGCAGGGTCAGGACAGCCTCGTAGATGTCCCTCTCCCGGTCCGCAGTCAACCGGCTGTACCGCGGCCGCAGTCTCTCCACGCGTTCGGACGCCTCACCCGCAGGCATGCTCACCCGCTCGCCGAAAGCGGCCGTGCCCTCGGTCGTCCGTCTCTTGTCGGTTGCGGCTCCGCTCGGCCATGTCCCGCCATCGGTGGGCTCGTTGCCACCGCTCGCCCCCTGCGCCTCGACCGCTTGAAGGTGCGCCGGGCTCATTGGCCCGCACCGCTGTCCCGGTCGGCACGTTCGGCTGCGAGCCGGCTCTCCAGTCCCGTGATGATCATCTCCAGCGCCAGCTGGAACATCCGGCTGCCCTCAGGGCCTGTGTCCGCGCGCTCGCCATCGCCGGCAGCGGGGGCAGCGGGGGCGGCCGGCGGGAGAGTCGACCACCTGTGCAGCGAACCGTTGATTTCGGCGATCAGCACGCCGAGTACGGCGGCGCAGACGGGAGCGGCGACCTCTGGGGTCTCCTGCTGCGGTACCCCGGCATCCTCGAGCACGGTGGTGAGCCCGATCCAGAAGGGGTCTTCGGACTGGATGAACTCCGGTCGCCCGAACGAGTAGGTCATGAGCTCGGGGTGGCGGTGCACCAACGTGCGGAAGTCCTCGGCGAGTTGGCGGAAGCGGTCCTGCCAGCCAACGTCCTCCCGGGTCGCGGTGCGGAACTGGGCGCCGACCGTTCTCGCCACGCCGCTCAGCACGGCGTCCTTGTTCGGCACGTGGTGGTAGAGCGACATCGGGTTCGCGTCCAGCGCGGTCGCGAGTTTGCGCATGGTCAGCGCCTCGACCCCGTCGGCGTCGATGAGCCGCAGCGCCATCGCGTAGATGCCGTCCTCGGTGAGCGGCACGTCCCTCTTCCTCGTCCCCCGAGGAGCCTTTCTTGGAGTTTCCATACGCCGTATGGTACCACTGAAGGCAGTTCCATACGGTGTATGGAAACCGGGGGAGCGGGCCGCCCGGGCCGCCCATCCGCGGCTTCCCCGGCATCGAACAGCGCCCTTGCCCTTCGCCTCTCTCCGCACAAAGGAGCAAGTCATGACCACGCAACCCGTGACCGACCTGCGTCCCATCCGGTCCCCGCGCGGGATACCTCTTCTCGGCCACACGCCGCAGATCCCCGGCACCAACCCGGTCGCGTACTTCGGCGAGCTGTCCCAGCAGTTCCCCGAGGGCATCTACGGCATGGACATCGCCGGCATCGAGCAGGTCTTCGTCTACGACCCGGACCTGGTGGCCGAAGTCTGCGACGAGATGCGGTTCTTCAAGCAGATCGAGAAGACGCCGCTGAACCATGTCCGGGACTTCACGGGCGCGGGCCTGTTCACGGCCCACCAGCACGAAGAGGAATGGGGCATGGCGCACCGTGTCCTCCTGCCGGCCTTCAGCCAGCGGGCCATGAAGGCCTACTACGGGCAGATGCTGGAGATCGCCCAGAACCTGGCGGGCAAGTGGGAGCGCCGGGAGGGCCAGGCGGTCAACATCACCGACGACTACACCCGGCTCACCCTGGACACGATCGCCCTGTCGGGGTTCGGCTACCGGTTCCGGTCCTTCGACAAGGAGGAGCTGCACCCCTTCCTCAACGCGCTGCTGGAAGCGCTGATCGAGTCGATGCGGCGCTCGCAGGAGTTGCCGATGATGACCAAGCTCCGCAAGACGGACGACAGGAAGTACCGCGAGAACATCCAGCTGATGCAGGACCTGGTCGAGAGTGTGATCAAGGAGCGCCGCGAGGGGAAGGGCAGCGGTGAGGAGGACCTGCTGGGCCTGATGCTGGAGGCCACCGACCCGGAGACCGGCAAGCTGCTGGCGGACGACAACGTCCGTGACCAGGTGGTGACGTTCCTGATCGCCGGCCACGAAACCACCAGCGGCCTGCTGTCGTTCGCCACGTACTCGCTCATGCGCAACCCGCACGTGCTGGCCCAGGCCTACGCCGAGGTGGACCGGCTGCTGCCCGGCGACACCGTCCCGGACTACGACACGATCATGCAGCTGGACGTCATCCCGCGGATCCTGGAGGAGACCCTGCGCCTGTGGGCTCCCATCCCGCTGATCGCCAAGGCTCCGCTGGAGGACACCGTCATCGGCGGACGCTATGAGCTGAAGAAGGGAACGCGGGCGAACATCCTCATGGGCGCACTGCACTCCCACCCCAAGGCGTGGGAGCGGCCGGAGGAGTTCGACATCGACCGATGGCTGCCGGAGAACCGGGCCCAGCAACACCCGCACGCCTACAAGCCGTTCGGCAACGGCGTGCGTGCCTGCATCGGCCGGCAGTTCGCGCTCACCGAGGCCCGCCTGGCTCTGGCGCTGGTGCTGCAGAAGTTCAAGTTCTCCGACACCGACGACTACAAGATGGACGTACGGGAGGCGCTCACGCGTAAGCCCGGCGACTTCCAACTCGTCGTCCGTCGCCGTCAGGAGCACCAGCGGACCGTCTTCGGCGCCGCGGCCCCGCAGACCGACGACGCGCGGGCGCAGAGCGCGGTCAGCGGTGTCGGGGTCAACCTCACCGTCGCCTACGGCTCAAGTCTGGGTTCCTGCGAGGACCTGGCGCGCACCATCGCCGACCGCGGTGAGCGCTCCGGCTTCGGCACCACCCTGGTCGGCCTGGACGAGCTGGGCGACAACCTGCCCACCGAGGGCCTGCTCGTCGTCGTCGCCGCCAGCTACAACGGCAAGGCACCCGACAGCGCCCAGCGTTTCGACGACCTGCTCGCCGCCGGACTGCCCGAGGGCTCACTCTCCAACGTGCGATTCGCGCTGCTGGGCGCCGGCAACACCCAGTGGGTGGCCACCTACCAGGCCTTCCCCAAGCGGATCGAGGAGGGTCTGCTGGCCGCCGGTGCCACCCCCGTCATCGAGCGCGGCATCGCCGACGCCGCTGGTGACTTCGACGGCATGGCCACCCGCTGGATGGACACCCTGTGGGCCACCCTCGCCGAGGAGTACGCCGCCGACACCTCCGACGACGGCGCCCCGCGCTACCAGGTGCAGCTGCTCACCGAGGCGGACGTACGCCCCGCCATCGTCTCCGAGCAGGCCTACCCCCTGACCGTGGTCGCCAACGAGGAACTCGTGGCCGACGCGACCGGGCTGTGGGACTTCAGCATCGAACCGCCGCGCCCGTCCGCGAAGTCCCTCACCGTCGAGCTGCCGGAGGGCGTCACCTATGACACCGGCAACCACCTGGCCGTCTTCGCCAAGAACGAGCCCGCCCTCGTCGACCGCGCACTCGCGCGCCTCGGCGTCGACCGCGACCAGGCGCTCCGGCTGGACCAGCCCGCGGGCGGCCGCACCCATCTGCCGGTGGGCACGCCCGTCACCGCCGGCCTGCTGTTCACCGAGTTCCTGGAACTGCAGGACGTGGCGACCCGCTCCCAGATCCACGCCCTGGCCGAGCACACCCAGTGCCCCTGGACCAAGCCGCAGCTCGAGGCGTACACGGCCGACAGTGAAGAGGCCCAGGAGCGGTACCAGAAGGAGATCCTGGGCAAGCGCATCTCGGTGCTGGGCCTCCTGGAGCGCTTCCCGGCGATCGAACTGCCGCTGGCCGTCTTCCTGGACCTGATGGGCCCGATCCGCCCCCGCTTCTACTCCATCTCCTCCTCCCCGCTGGCCAACCCGCGCCAGGTGCGCCTGACCGTCGGCCTCCTCGAAGGCCCCGCCCTGTCCGGCGACGGCCAGTACCGGGGCACCTGCTCCTCCTACGTCGCACGCCTCGAGCCCGGAGACATCTTCTACGGCTACGTACGCGTCCCCTCGCCGACCTTCGCCCCGCCGGCCGACCCGGCCACGCCGCTGATCCTCATCGGCCCCGGCACCGGCATCGCGCCGCTGCGCGGCTTCCTGGAGGAGCGCGCCCGGCAGCACGAGAACGGCACGAAGGTGGGCCGGTCCGAGGTCTTCGTCGGCTGCCGACACCCGGAGCACGACTACTTCTACCGCGACGAGATGGAGATGTGGGAGCTGTCCGGCACCGCCCGAGTCCACACCGCCTTCTCCGCGGTGGCCGGCCACCCCGCCCGGTTCGTCCAGGACGCGATCACCGCCGCATCCGACCGCGTCTGGCAGGCACTCCAGGACGGCGCGTACGTCTACGTCTGCGGTGACGGCCGCCGTATGGCACCCGCGGTGCGCGAGGCCCTCGCCGCCATCCACCGCCGGTACACCGGCAGCGACGACGAGACCGCCCAGCAGTGGCTGGCCCAGCTGGAGGCCGACGAGCGCTACCAGCAGGACGTCTTCGCCTGACCCCCATACACCGGGAGGCGTGCGGCACCCCTCCCTGGCCGTACGCCTCCCGGCACCACCCTCACACCCACACCCACGAGGGAACACCCCGGCACCCATCGGCGCGAACCGCCGGCGGGGGTGCCGCTCACAGAAAGCAGATCCTCATGGACACCATGCTCGCCGGACGCTTCCACCTGGACAGCAAGAAGTTCGTGGTGGAAGAGGCCCCCGTCCCCGTACCCGGCCCGGGCGAGGTCCTCGTCGAGGTCAAGGCCGCCGGCGTCTGCCTCTCGGACGTCCACCTGATCGACGGCTCTCTCGTCCCACTGTTCGCCACCTCCGATGTGGTGACCGTCGGCCATGAGGTCTCCGGTGTCATCCACACCCTCGGCCCCGACCTCAGGCGAGGCCTGACCGTCGGTACCCGCGTCACCTTGGAGGCCGGCAAGACCTGCGGCCAGTGCGCCGGCTGCGTGCGTCGCCGCCCCTGCACTCAGATGCTCACCGCCGGCATCGACTACGACGGCGGCTGGGCCCAGTACACCCTCGCCCGCGAGGACACCCTCATCCCCATCCCCGACAGCCTCCCCTTCGACCAGGCCGCGATCATCCCCGACGCGGTCTCCACCCCCTACGCCGCCGTCGTGACCACCGCAGGCGTACGCCCCGCCCAGGCGGTCGGCGTCTGGGGCGTCGGGGGAGTGGGCGCGCACAACGTGCGCCTCGCCCGCCTGGTCGGCGCCGCGCCGGTCATCGCCGTCGACCCGCTGCCCGGCGCCCGCGAGCGCGCCCTGGCCTTCGGCGCGGACCTCGCACTCGATCCGACCGCCCCCGACTTCGCCGAGCAGGTCCGCGCGGCCACCGGCGGACGGGGTCTGGACTTCGCCTTCGACTGCGCCGGCGTGCCCGCCGTTCGCGAGCAGGCCGCGTCCGTGCTCGGTCTGGGCGGCGCCCTGATCCTGGTGGGCATCACGCCGCGGCCGCTCACTATCACCGAGGGCCTGACCTTCAACTACCTGGGCAAGCAGGTGCGCGGGCACTACGGCGGCACCCCGGAGTCCGTCACCGAGTTGGTGCGGCTGGCCGCGGGCGGCCGCCTCGACCTGGCCCCGTCCATCACCGACCACATCCCGCTGGCCGACGCCGCCGACGCGGTCAACCGATTGGAGAACAAGATCGGCGACCCGATCCGTCTCATCCTGGTCCCCTGACGCCTGCTGAGCAGTCGCCCACCAGCCACCTCGGGCAGGGGTGAGTGGGCGCCGGTGGCCCCGACACCGGCGCCCACGGTCAGGTTCGGATGCCGAGCTCGAGCTCCGCACGCTCAACGCGCGCCACTGGGACCGGATCGTCGAGGCGCGGGCCAACGATGACGACCAGGCCTTGGGCGACGCATGGGTCAGCGACGCGACGGTGGACCTCGGCGCTTGAAGCCGTGCCAGAGAGGGGGCAACCCCGCGTCACTGCCCCGACCGGGACATCCGGTTCAGGCGAGGTCGAACCGATCGAGGTTCATCACCTTGTCCCACGCGGCCACGAAGTCACGCACGAACTTCTCTCCCGCGTCCTTGGACGCGTAGACCTCCGAGACGGCGCGGAGCTGGGAGTGCGAACCGAAGATGAGGTCGACGGCGGTGGCGGTCCACTTGACCTCGCCCGTGATGCGATCCCGACCCTCGAAAACGTTCTCCTCCGAGGTGGACGCCTTCCACTCCGTGCCCATGTCGAGCAGGTTGACGAAGAAGTCGTTGGTCAATGTCCCCGGCCGGTCGGTGAGGACACCGTGCGGGGCTCGCTTGAATCCGGTATCCAGGGCCCGCATGCCGCCGATCAGAGCCGTCATCTCGGGAGCAGTCAGCGTCAGCAGGTTGGCGCGGTCCAGCAGGAGAGTCTCCGGCGACAACTTCTCTCCCGAACGGAGGTAGTTGCGGAACCCATCTGCCTTGGGTTCGAGTACGGCGAACGACTCCACGTCGGTCTGCTCCTGCGAGGCGTCCGTGCGCCCCGGTGCGAACGGAACCGTGATGTCGTGCCCGGCGTTCTTCGCGGCCTGCTCGACGGCCGCGCAACCGCCCAGGACAATCAGATCAGCGAGTGAGACCCTCGTTCCACCGGTCTGTGAGGCGTTGAAGTCCTGCTGGATCCGCTCCAGGGTCTGCAACACCTCAGCCACCTCGGGCAGGTTGTTGACCTCCCAGTCCTTTTGCGGTGCCAGTCGAATCCGTGCCCCGTTCGCCCCGCCGCGTTTGTCGGTGCCGCGGAAGCTCGCCGCCGACGCCCAAGCGGTGGTGACCAGCTGGGAGTTGGACAGCCCCGAGGCGAGGATCCTGGCCTTGAGGGCAGCGATGTCCTCGTCCCCGATCAACTCGTGATCGACCTCGGGGACGGGGTCCTGCCACAGCTGCGGCTCGGCAATCCACGGGCCGAGGTAACGCGAGACGGGTCCCATGTCGCGGTGCAGCAGCTTGTACCACGCCTTGGCGAACGCCTCCGCCAGCCTGTCCGGGTTCTCATGGAAGCTCTTCGCGATCGGCCCGTAGACCGGATCCAGCTTCAGCGCGAGGTCCGTCGTCAGCATCATGGGAGCGTGCTTCTTCGACGGATCATGAGCATCGGGCACGGTGCCCCTGGCCGAGGGATCCGTGGGAGTCCACTGCTTCGCACCAGCGGGGCTCGTCGTCAGCTCCCAGTCGTAGCTGAACAGGTTGTCCAGGTACCCGTTGTCCCACTTGGTCGGCTCGGTGGTCCATGCGCCCTCGAGCCCACTGGTGAGCGCGTCCGCGCCCTTGCCGCTGCCGTACGTGTTACGCCAGCCGAGACCTTGCTGCTCGATGGGGGCTCCCTCGGGTTCCGGGCCGATGTATCCGGCGTCGACCGCACCATGGCACTTGCCGAAGGTGTGGCCGCCGACGATGAGCGCAACCGTCTCCTCGTCATTCATCGCCATGCGCCCGAATGTCTCGCGAATATCCCTGGCGGCAACCATCGGATCCGGGTTGCCGTTGGGCCCCTCAGGATTGACGTAGATCAGCCCCATCTGCACGGCACCGAAAGGACCGGCGAGTTCTCTGTCGCCGCTGTATCGCTCATCCCCGAGCCATGTGTCCTCGGGACCCCAGAAGATCTCCTCGGGCTCCCAGACGTCCTCGCGCCCGAAGCCGAACCCGAACGTCTTGAATCCCATTGATTCCATGGCACAGTTGCCGGCGAAGACCAGCAGATCGGCCCACGAGATCTTCCGGCCGTACTTCTGCTTGACCGGCCAGAGCAAACGGCGCGCCTTGTCGAGGCTCGCGTTGTCCGGCCAGCTGTTGAGCGGGGCAAAGCGCTGCGCTCCGCTGCCGCCGCCACCCCGGCCGTCTGCGATGCGGTACGTTCCGGCGGCATGCCAGCTCATCCGGATGAAGAGCGGCCCGTAGTGACCGTAGTCGGCAGGCCACCAGTCCTGAGACGTCGTCATCACCTCGAAGACGTCCCGCTTCAACGCGTCGAGGTCGAGGGTTGCGAACTCTTTCGCGTAGTCGAAGTCCTCGTCCATCGGATTGGAGCGGGACGAGTGCTGATGGAGAATCTGAAGATCCAGCTGATTCGGCCACCAGTCCCGGTTCGTCCTGGGCCGAGTCGGCGTGGGAGTAGGGGAGGGGATTGCTGGGTTCTCGCTTTCGCTGCCGGACATGCCCGTCCTTCTTCCTGTCTCCGTGTTTCCTTCTACTGACTACTGCTCTTGACCGGGCTTTCTTTCGCTGGTGTCGAGCACTCAGACCCGCGTATGGTCGCGTACCGCAGGCCGCATCGCTACGAAACACGCAGAGCACCTCCGCATACAAACGGGCGAGAAGAGGCGGATATCTCTGCTCCAGTGTTAATTCCGGCGTAAGCCGAATCCGCATCCACACGCACTGCGGATTTGGGTGGTCCCGTGGAACCGACGCCATGGGACATGCCGCCACGCTCGCGACCCGCGGCTGCCGGGCGAGACCGTGACGCCCCAGCGGGCGATTGGTCCGCTGGGGCGATTCTGGCGGTGTCGCTGGGCTCTTCGGCCTACCTGGTGGTCGACGCGCTTGTGCCCCGCCCCCCAGCGACGACGTCGTACTGCTGATCACCCGCACCCGCATCCACCTGCGCCGTGCCCGTACCACCGACGAGGGCGGGCGCGGTCTGTTTCTGGTGGCTCAGATGACCGAACGCCGGGGCCCCCGCTACACCCGCGAGGGCGAGACCGTGTGGACCGAAAAACCATTGAGCCGCACGCCCGGCTGACCTTCGCAGGCTGCGGCCGACGCGGGAGGCCGCCTGGAGCCGGCCGCCCGCGCCGCCGTGGTCATTCGACTGCGGCGAGCAGCCGTGCCTCGTTCTCCTCGTACAGCCGCCGGTGCTCGCGACTGTCGGCGGCGCGGCGCCAGTGGTCGAGGCGGCTGCCCAGCCAGCCCGCGAGGTAGCCGAACGGGATGGAGACAAGTCCGGTGGACTGCATGGGGAACAGGGCGAAGTCGGCGTCCGGGAAGACGGCCGACGGCGTGCCTGAAACGGCCTTCGAGAAGACCATGAGCAGCAACGCGCAGGCCGCGCCGCCGTAGAGGGTGGCGAGCAGGCCGGTGCGCGTGAACCCTCGCCAGAACAGGGAGTAGGTGAGCGCGGGTGCCACCGCCGAGGCTCCTATGCAGATGGCCAGCGTGGTCAACACGCCGACGTCCCAGTTCTGCACCATGGTGGCGAGCCCGATGGCGACGGTTCCCACGGCCACGCTCGTCCACGCCGCAACCGTCATCTCGGTACGCGGCTCGGCCTGTCCCCGCCGTACCGCATGGGCGAACAGGTCGTGGGCGAGTGACGAGGCCGCGGCCAGGGTCATACCCGCGACCGACGACAGCAGGGTGATGAACACCATGCCCGCCACGGCCGAGTAGAGGATCGTCCCGCCCGCGGAGTCGGGGGTACCGCCGAGCACCTGCGACAGCATGAGCACCGATGTTCTGCCGTGCGGGTCGGCCGCGGTGATGTACCGCGATCCGACCAGGGCCGCCGCACCCGTACCCATGATGATCACGAGCAGGCAGAACGTGGTGACCGTGCCGACCGCCCACGACATGGAGCGACGCACGGCCGGCACGTCCTGCGCGGAGTACAGACGCATCGTGATGTGGGGCAGACAGGCCACACCGAGGACCACGGTGATCTGGAGACTGACGAAGTCCAGCCGGTCAACGGCCGAGGTACCCAGCTGAAGGCCCTGCTGGAGGAAGGCGGGGCCCGCGCCGCTGCCGTGCTGGGCGGCCCTGAGGACGTCGCCGGGGCTCCAGTCGAAGCGGTTGAGTACGAGAGCGGCGACGACGATGCTGGTGCCGAGCAGGATCACGATCTTGATCATCTGAATGAGCGCGGTGCCCCTCATACCGCCGATCGCCGCATAAATGATCATCAGTGTGCCGACGATGACGATGCATGCCGTCCTGACGCCCGCCACGTGCGGAATGTCCAGGATGAAGGTGAGCAGCGACCCGGCTCCGGAGAGCTGGACGACCAGGAAGGGCAGGGTCGCCGAAAGCGTCACCACGCAGGCTGCGACACGCACGGCCCGTCCAGGTATGTTGCGGGCCAGGACGTCGCCCATGGTGAACCTGCCCGCGTTGCGCAGCGGTTCGGCCAGCAGGAACATCAGCAGCACCAGGGACAGAGCGGTGCTGACCGCCAGGACATAGCCGTCGTATCCGGCGAGCGCGATGATGCCGGTGGTACTCAGCACCGTCGCGGCTGAGATGTAGTCGCCCGCGATCGCAAGGCCGTTCTTGAGCGGGGTGAGCGACAGGTACCCGGTGTAGAAGTTCGTCAGGTCGTCGCGGTCCGGCCCCGCCATCACGCACATCATCAGCGTGACGGTGACCAGCGTGGTGAACAGAACCAGGACGATGGCCTGCGTCCCGGAGCTGAAGTCGTTCATCTCGCCACCCTTGCGGTTGGGCCGCCGTGGACCGCCCGCTCCCTGAGGGCGCGGGCCAACGGATCCACCGAGCGTTGTGCGCTGCGTCCGTACCAGAAGACCGCCGCGAAGGTGACGACGAGTTGGAGGACGCCCAGGGCCATGCCCAGGCTCAGCTCTCCGGCGATCTTGGATCCCATGAGGCCGGGCGCATAGCAGGACAGCACGACATACACCACGAAGGAGCCGAGCGCGGTGAGCGTGGAGGTGCGGCGGAGCAGGCGGTAGGCCGAGCGAAGAGCGGCGAGGTCGGCGTCGTGCCGATGAGTCTCGTGTGTGTAGGGGTCGTCCCAAGGGGCTTGCCGCACGTACGAGTTGTATCGCCGGGCGTCGTGCCCTTGCGGCTCCGGCCACGGGTTCTGCCCGTACGTCTCCTGTTGCGGGCGGACCCCATGGGGCTCGGGGTGCGGCAGCGGCCATCCCGTAGGTGCTGATGGTGGGTAGTGCCTGTTCTCGTCGGCGTATGTCATCGCCTGGCCTTCCACTACGGCTCGGATCCGTCAGGTGAATGGGGAAGAATGGTTCAGGCGGCGCACCATACCGACTGGTTGGGATGCCTGTAAGTCTGCTGTGGGTCACGTTTCGGGGTTGTTGTGGTCCCCGGGCGGAGATCGCCGCGGTGGCGGACCTATGGGCAGGGAAGAGGAGGATCTTGCTAACTCCAGCTGACGGCAATGACGCTGACTCGTCCTGCCTACCGGACGGGTTCAGCCGGAGTGGGATTCGGCCTGGTGGTCGCCGTTACGCTCGCCGGAATCAAGTCGGCGCATGCACCTCGTAAGCCCGTCCCGACGAAGGTCATGAGCCCTTCTCGAGCCGTCCTCGGTCAGCCGTCAGGCTGACCCCGCAGCTTCTCCGAAAGGTATGTCACGATGAACACGCCCGACCACATCGCCCACGCAACCGCTGTCACACCCGTCGATCACCGCACCGCGGTCGCGGCGGAGACCGCCCGGTTCGTCGCAGCGGTCAAGGACGCCGACCTGGCTACCGCGGTGCCCAGCTGTCCCGGCTGGACGCTCGCCGACCTGGTCAAGCACACAGGCAGTGTCCAGCGCTGGTTCTCGGCCCTGTTGCGGGCGCGCATCCAGGAACCCCCACGCAAGCGTGAGGTGGACCTGCGGCTCCCGGAGCGGGAGGACGGATACGCCGACTGGCTGGCCGAGAGCGCGGCCGTGGCCGCGGACGCCTTCGCAGCCACCGACCCGGACCTGCCGATGTGGGCGTGGGGCGCCGACCAGCACGCCCGCTTCTGGGCACGCCGCATGCTCTTCGAGACCCTGCTGCACCGGGCCGACGCCGAGCTCGCACTCGGCCTCCGTCCCGCCATCGACGGTCCGCTCGCAGTCGACGGGATCGACGAGTTCCTAGTCAACCTGCCCTTCGCCACCTTCTTCGCCCCCAAGGTCGCCAACCTGCGTGGCCCCGACAAGACCATCCGCTTCCGCACGACCGACGGAGACGATGCCTGGCTCGTTCGCCTGCGGCCCGACGGCTTCGGACTGGACACGGCCCACCCGACCGCGGACACCGCTGACGCGACCGTCCGGGGAACCGCGGCCGACCTGCTCCTGCTCGTGTACGGCCGCCTGCCCTACGAAGTAGAGGCCCTCGCTCACGACGGAGACGAGGACCTGCTGGCCAACTGGATCACCAACTCTGCCTTCTGAAGCCCGATGCCCTGACACACGGGACCGCCCCGCTCGTAGCCGACGAAACGCCGGCGTGTGATTCATCACAGCAAGTTATATTGTGCACAATTTAATTGCTGGCTAGCGTTTGGGATCAACAGCACCATCACAGGGAGGCAGCACCATGGATCCCGTCCGCTACGAGGATTACCGCCCCGCCGAACGTCCGACCTATCAACAGGAGTTGGACGCAGTGGTCGCCCAGGTGGCGCAGCGCACCGGCGCCTCGGTCGAGCGCGAGGCCGTCGGCCGCGCCGTCCGCACCGCCCACGGAAAGACCTACGGCCTCCTCAAGGCCACCGTCACGGTCGGTGACAACCCGGGCTTCCACGGGCAGGGCATCTTCGCCCGCCCGCCGTGTACGACGCCGTCGTCCGCTACTCCAACGGTCTGGGCCACCAGCGTCCCGACCACCAGCTCGGCGCGGCGTGCGGGATGGGCATCAAGCTGTTCGGGGTCCCCGGCCCCTCACTGCTGGCCGACGAACCGGACACCGGTACCTTCGACCTCAACCTGATCAACAACGAGGTCTTCTTCGCGAACACCGCCTATGACTACATGGTCATCGAGGAGTTGTTCGCGGAGCTGCCGGAAGGCCTGGCGAACCCCGCCCGCCGCAAGACCTGGATGGCGGAGTTCCTGACCCGCCGGGGCACGCTCACCGATCCCGACGGCTGGCTGTGGGACGAACTGTTCGCCATGCTCTCGTTCACCACCGTCCCGCGCAGGAACCTGCTGTCGTACACCTACAACAGCATGGGTGCCTTCCGATACGGCGACCACATCGCAAAGATCCGCACCGTGCCGACGGCCGAGTCCCTGGCCGCCCTCACCCACCAGATCGTGGACGTGCGGGCGGACAACGAGGCGTTCCGTCGCACCCTGGTTGCCGAGGCTACGGAGCGCGACCACTCCTTCGAGCTCCAGGTGCAGCTCAACACCGATCTGGTTCGCATGCCGGTGGACAACACCTCTGTGAAGTGGCCCGAAGAGCTGTCTCCCTGGGTGACGGTCGCCCGGGTGGACCTCCCGCGGCAGGACATCGGCGGGGACGACAACGTGGCGGCCGCCGACGCCACGTCGATCACACCGTGGCGTTCACGAGAGGAGCACCGGCCCATCGGCGAGATCCAGCGGGTGCGGCAGGAGGTGTACCGGCGCTCGTCCATCGAGCGGCACCGCATCAATGGACAACAGCGGCGCGAACCGGTCAGCAGCGCGCAACTGCTCGGCTGATCGGGCCAAGCCGCGTCCCGCCGCCCGGATCTGAACGCCGGTCAAACTGGGGGAGCCCGCCCTACCCCTGCTCGGGAACTGCCATCTCACCCAGCAGCGACCAGTCGTCCTGCGGAACGTTCGCGTTCACGATGCGGGGTGTCTCGATCAGATGGGGCGGCAACGTCTGCTGCGCGGCCCTGAAGTGCGCCGACTGCACGTGGGCAGCGCCTGCTTCGTCATCGCGGAAGGCCTCGACCAGGACGTACTCCGTGGGGTCCGTGACGCTTCGCGACCAGTCGAACCAGAGGCATCCGGGCTCCCGGCGCGTGGCCTCGGTGAAGTCGGCGGTGATGTCCGGCCACCGGTCGGCGTGCTCGGGACGGACTCGGAACTTGGCGGTGATGAAGATCATCAGCCTTCCTGTCTCCTCGTAGTGACCAGCGACCAGTGATCCGTGGCGACACGATCGTACGGCGTCAGTCGCGCATGGGCAGTTCACCCGCGCCAGGAAGTGCCTTTATGGGATGGAACCTTGTCGTCCCTCGTGGAACGGGGTCAGCGGGTGGGGTCGAGGAGGATCTTGCGGACGCCGTCGGAGCGGTCGGCGAACACTTCGTACGCCGTCGGGCCTTCGGAGAGGGCGAAGCGGTGGGAGACGACCACCTCCGGCTTGATCCGGCCGGCACGGGTGAGGGCGATCAGGGGCGGCAGTTCGTAGTGCACCGAGCACAGCCCGATGGCGAACTCCAGTTCCTTGACCTGTGCCAGCCCCATGTGGAAGGGGAACGCCTTGTTCTGGCTGACCCCGATGACGCTGACCCGGCCCGCTTGCCGGACGGACTTGAGGGCGAGTTCGATGGTGGCGTCCGAGCCCACGGCCTCCACCACGGCGTCCGGCCCGCGACCGCCGGTCATCTCCCGTATGGCCGTTCGCGCGTCCTCGCCCTCGACCGGCTCGACACCCAGAGTGGCGGCGAAGGCGCGGCGCTCCGCGACCAGATCCGCGCCCAGCACCCGCGCGGCGCCCATCGCGAAGGCGGACTGGGCGGCCATGAGACCGACGGGCCCGAGGCCGATGACCAGGACGGTCTCACCTGGCCGGATGCGGGCACGGCGGCAGCCGTACCAGGCCGTGGGGGCGTTGTCGGTCAGGACGACGGCGGCCTCGTCGGAGACATCCTCGGGCAGGTGCACCAGATTGACATCGGCGTACGGCACCGCGAGGGTCTGGGCCTGGCTGCCCTGAAGCTGCGGGCTGACCCCGTAACAGAGCTCTGTGCTGGACTTGGCGCGCTCGCACCGGGCGGTGAACCCGGCAGCGCACGACCGGCACAGGGCGCAGCCGACCGATGCGGGCACCAGAACCCGGTCGCCGGGCTTGAAGCGGGTGACCTGGTTGCCGGTGTCGACCACCACGCCGACGCCCTCGTGTCCCGGTGTGTAGCCCAGTTCCGGGCTGAACGGATTGCCGTGGTAGATGTGCAGGTCGCTGCCGCAGATGCCGGCCGTGGTGACCTGGATGACCGCATCAGTGGGGTTGGTGACGGCCGGGTCGGGGACATCCCCGTAGCGGATGTCGTGACGGCCGTGGTAGCTCAGTGCTTTCACCGGATTTCTCCCTCCCTCTGCCCGGTCAGTCCGCGATCTTCAGCACCAGCTTGCCGTGGTTCTCACCACGGAAGAGCCGCATCAGGGTTTCGGGGAACGCCGCCACTGGACCCGACACCACGTCCTCCAGAGACTTCAGCCGGCCCTCCGCCCGCCACGTGGCCAGTTGTGCGATGCCCTCGGCGTACCGGTCGGCGTAGTCGAACACCACCATGCCCGTCATGGAGGCGCGGTTCACCAGCAGCGACAGGTAGTTGGCGGGGCCTTGCGGCTTGGTGCTGTTGTACTGGGAGATCGCTCCGCAGACGACGATGCGGGCACCGCGCGCCAGCCGCAGCAACACGGCGTCCAGAACCTCACCGCCGACGTTGTCGAAGTACACGTCGACGCCGTCGGGGGCGTGCTCGCGCAGCGCCTTGCGAACGTCGTCCTTCTGGTAGTCGATCGCGGCGTCGAACCCGAACTCGTCGACCACCAGGCGGCACTTGGACTCGCCGCCGGCGATGCCGATGACCCGGCAGCCCAGAATCTTGGCGATCTGTCCGACGACGCTGCCGACCGCCCCCACCGCTCCGGAGACCACGACGGTCTGACCGGGCTCGGGACGCCCGATGTCGATCAGGCCGAAGTAGGCCGTCAGACCCGACATGCCGAGAGCGCCGAGATACGTCGGCAACGGGGCAGCCGCAGGGTCCACCTTGATCACGCCGCGGCCGTCCGACACGCAGTACTCCTGCACGCCGAACGAGCCCGACACATGGTCGCCGACCGCGAACCCGGAGTGCCGGGAGGCGACGACCCTTCCCACCGCGCCGGCGCGCATCACCTCGCCGATCTCCACCGGGCGGATGTAGGACCTGCCCGCGTTCATCCAGCCGCGCATCGCCGGGTCGATCGACAGACAGAGCACCTGCACCAGGAATTCCCCGTCGCCCGGCTGCCCGCTCTGCTCCTCGACGTGCTCCCAGTCGGTGGGCCGCGGCTCGCCCACGGGGCGTGCGGCCAGGCGCACCTGGTGATTGGTTCTGGTTCTGCTCATCTCCGGCGGCTCCTTCGATGGTCGCGTGGGTTCGGCGGTCAGCGCAGCCGCGCATACCGGCTAGTCGGTACGGGCGGTGACTGTACGGTGCCGTCCCGGCCGGAGGCAAGAGGGGGCTGATGCGGCGTACGGCGCAAGCGTGCAAAGGACGGCGCTCGTCACACCCAGTACGGCGCCGCAGCGGTTGAGCGCGCGTCGGAACATACGTAAAGCACGCTCAAAGCCTGTTGCGGAACGAGCTTCCACCGGCCCTCCGCCCCAACCCGATGGGCTACCTGGCCTGCGCGGCGCCGGTGGAACCGCCGCCGGCCATCGCGGCGCGTACGGCGCGTGGCCCCGCCCCCAACTCTCGGCGGCAGGCCTTGTTGAACGCCTGCAGATCGGCGATGCCGACCGCGGCGGCGACAGCGGGGATCGGGAGGGTGGAGGCCTGGAGCAGATGGCGGGCGCGCTCGAGTCTTCGGCGGCGCACATAGGCGATGACTGTGAGGCCGGTCTCGGTCCGGAACAGGCGGGTCAGATGGGTGTGCGAGACCCCGACTGCGCGAGCGATGTCCGGTACGGGCAGCGGGTCGGCCAGACGCCCCTCGATGTACGCCCGTGCGGCGGCAACGACGGGATGCAGCCGACCGGGCTCATCGGATCCGGTCAGCTGGGCGACGTGCCAGAGCACGGTCCAGATCTCGGCGGACGCGCGCGCGGCCGACACGGGCATGGCGGCCACGGCGTGCCTGAACAGACTGGCAAGGACCGGCCCTTCGGTCTCGGCGTCCTGCATCACCGGTACGGAGTGTCCCGCGCCCGCAGCGGAGAGCCGTAGATGGGCGTAGAGATGCTCGGATCTGCCCCGGTAATGGAAGTGCACCTCGGTGTCCGGAGGGATCAGGCTGACGTGTCCGGGCCGGATGGGATGGACGGTGCCTCCGACGGACAGCCGGCCCGCATAGCTGTACAGGTGCAACTGCCACAGATCGGGCAGCCGGAAGACTTCGTGCGGGGTGGAGACACCATGCACGCCGACACCCGCGTTCGCCACCTCGGGCGGCTCGTCCAGGCGAAGAAACACACTGTCCACGGTGATGGAAATCTACCAGTGACCGGCGATTACAACCCACGACTTGCCGCGGCCCGTTCTCTACGTTCGTCGTATGCCAACCACCAAACAACTGCTCACCTCGGTCCAGGTGGCACGTTTCGTCGCGCAGGGGTATCTGCGTCTGGACGGGGTCGTGCCCGCGGACCTGAACGAAGAGGCCATCGCGACGCTGTCTACGGGCATCCCCGCCGTCCCGTACGGCACTCCGCTGGCCAAGGCGTTCCCTGAGGACACCTTCATCCCGCGACTGCTGGCCGTTCCTGCGGTGGCCGGCGCCCTGCACAGCCTCGTGGGACCGGACCCGACGGTCGACCACCACGCGGTGCATGTACGCGAGCCGCACGAGGGAAGCGCTCAGGATCTCCATGGGGACGCGATCATCGACGTGCGGCCCGACGCCTTCGACATCCAGCTCATGTACTACCCCCATGAAGTCACTCCCGACATGGGCGGAACCCTCAGTGTGCCGGGCAGTCATCTGCGCCGCATCAACGAGACCGACATCGGGCGCGTGCAGAACCTGCGCGGGCAGATCCGACTGACCTGTCCGGCCGGCACCGTCGTCCTGGTGCACCACGGGATCTGGCACAGCGGCCGACGCAACGACACCGCCCAGCGGCGCTACATGTACAAGGTCCGCTTCAACCCGACCGTGCCGCAGGTCCGGCTCTGGGACACCTCCGACCTGCACGATCCTGCCGTGACGGCGGAACTCAACACCGGTTTCCCGTGGTACGAGCAGGCCACCGCCCGCCTGGAGATCCACAACCGGGCCCTGCTGTGGCGTGCGCTCACCGGAGACGACTCGTTCGACATCGACTACTGGGTCACCCGCGTCACCAACCGGCCCGCCCTGAGGAGCCACTCATGAAACAGCAAGTCCTCGTGCTCTACCTCACCACGTCGGCCCTCGACTCAGATGTTGTGGGATGGTCCCGCTACGACGGCACGGGCCGCACTCATCCCACGACCGGGGACAGCGACGAGCCACCGTACAAGACAGGTCTTGCCGCACTGCAGGACGGCTGGCGCCTGTTCCAGGCCTCCCAACTGCTCCCGCCCCACCCCGGCCACGAGTACGACACCTCTTTCCTGAAGCACGAGTTCCTCTTCGAGAAGCTGTAGCAGGCCGTCAGCCATCGGACTCCGGCGACGGGAGGTATGCGCCCGGCACGTCGTTCGGCGCGTAGATCTTGCTGTCGCCGGGGTACGGCTTGGTCCAGTTGTGCGTCTCGTACCACGTGAGGCGGTTCATCTGGACGGGGTTCGCGTAGTCGGGAACGGCGCCCGGTCCGGTCAGGCGCTGGTGCGAACCCCAGGTCTTCCACTGCGCCGCGACCTTCTGTTGGTCCGTCGGCACCTTCGCCGTCGTCGGCGCGGGTGCCGCAGCGGGGTTCTGCGGAGCCGGGGTGTCCGCGCCGCAGGAGGGCGGGGTGCTCAGGCCGTCGGTCAGCGAGGTCCGGTTGGCCACCGCCTCGAACGGCGTGTTGTTCGCCTTCGGGGTAAATGCGCCGAACATAGGGGTGGCCGCGCTGTCCTTCTGGTTCATCGGGTGGATCCCGAGGATCTGCTCGATGGTGCGGATCATCGTGATCTGCGAGTAGTAGTGATTGTCCACGGTGCCGTGCTGGGCCCAGGGGCTGATGACCTGGACCGGGGCACGGTGGCCGTCGACGTGGTCGAGGCCGGCCTGGGAGTCGTCCTCGACGACGAAGATCGCCGAGTCCTTCCAGTACTTGCTGTGCGAGATCTCGTCGACCATCCTGCCAACCGCGAGGTCGTTGTCCGCGACCTCGGCGGCCGGGCTCGGCGGACCACCGGTGTGGTCGTTGGAGAACCAGAACATGTTCAGGTTCGCAGGGCCGTTCTTCTCGAAGTCCTGCTTCCAGATCTCGTTCTTGTAGACGTCCGGGACGCTGAGGTCGAACAGCGGGAAACCGGGCACTGACACCTTGTTGAGCGACGGTATCGCCGAGCCCGTCCGAATGGGGTAGGCGGTCTTCCGCCCGGTCGCGGCCATGTCCTTGGCGTCGCAGTACAGGTTCTGCCAAGTGGCGCCGGACGGCTTGCTCTCGATCGACTGGAACTCGCCGAAGTCCTTGACGGACTTCCCGGCCGCCTGCGCACCGGTCCAGATGAAGCCGGATTTCTGGTGGCCGAGAACGTCGTCCTCGGTGTCGTAGCTACGCGTGTACTCACCGGCGGAGGACTCGGTGTACTCCGGGTTGTCGGACTGCATGAGCCAGTTGTGGCCCTCGGCGGAGTTCGTGCCGATGTCGTAGAAGTTGTCGTACAGCCCGAACTGCTGAGCCAGCGTGTGCTGGTTCGGCGTCACGTTCTCGCCGGACTGCGTGAGCGCCGGGTCGCCGTTGCCCTGCGGCAGGTCACCGAAGACCTGGTCGTAGGTCCGGTTCTCCTTGACGAGCAGGAAGACGTGCTTGATCGTCGACGGGTCGCCGAGCCGCAGCGGGACCGGAACCGGCTTGGCTTGGTTCGTGCCCTTCGCCGTCGTGACCGAGCCGGGCGTCCAGCCGTTCTGCTGGAAGACCTTGGCCGTCTGGGCCCGGATGACGCTGTCGTCCGGCAGCGTGAACTGCGTCAGGCTCGACGTCGATGCTCCCGACGGCGGCGGACGGGTTCGCCAGGTCGATGACGCTGACCGTGCCGGTGGTGCTGGCTCCGGTGTCCGGGTGGCCGGCACCTGGGTGCCGTAAAAGTTGATCGTGGTGTCGCCGGACTTGGCCGGACGCCCGCCCTCGTTGCTGACGTAGAGCTTGCTGCCGACCATGGCCATGCCGCGAGGCGCGTTGCCCACGGCCCAGCTCTGCTTGACGGTCCCGGTCGCCGCGTCGATGGCGACCACCCGGTTCTGCCCATTGACCGCGCCGCACACGATGGAGCCGTCGGCCGAGAATACCGCCGCACCCACCAGTGCGCGCTTGGAGCCGTCGGCCGGGATCGAGACGGTCATCGGGTTGGAGAGGGTGCCGTCCCCGTTCACGGTGAACTTGGTGTAGCCGTCGCTCTGGCCCAACCACAGCTGCGAACCGTCGGGCGAGTACGTCGGGCCCTCCTGCGCGACGGCGCCGCTCTGGATGTGCAAGTCGTCCGCAGCGGAGGTGCCGACGCGCTGCTTCACCTGGCCGGCCTGCTTGAAGCAGCTCAACTTCCGCCAAAGCGGGCGCAGTTCACGCCTTCGGGGCGTAGATGAGCCAGGAGACATGCCCGGCCGGCTCATACGGCGCGTCGAGCATGAAAGGATACGGAACCAATAGAGCCCCCAGAGCGTCGGCAGTGTCGAGTGGAATCAACACCGCCAACGACCGGGGGATTTGCTCTGCCACCGTGCCTGACCAGGCCTTTTCGCCCTCGCGAGATAAGATGAAAGTAGTTCAGTGAACCGAATGTTCTGATTAATAGTAAGTACGCTATAGGGTTGCCTGGTCGCCGCGGCGGAGGAATTCGACTTCTGGCGTCCTGCGTCGGCGACCCCATTATGCACAATTGCTCTCAGAATCCAGCGATGAGTGGCATTTCGTCACCGGCTCTGAGTCTGATGACGTCGTTCTCCTGTGGACCGTGATCCGGCCGTTGGCGTACGTGTATCCCGACACGGTGAGATTGATATTGCTTCTCACTTTCGCGAGTGAAGCGTTCACACCATTAAGCCAGCGCATCCGATTGATGCCGAGGCTCTTGACAATTTCCGGTCTTCCTCCGGCGAGGTTTTTCGTCTCCTCGATATCGGTAGCCAGGTTGTAAAGCCGCCAGCGTCGACTCTCGAATGAATAGCCTAGCTTCCAATTTCCGGAACGGATAATCGACTCCGGTCGCTGCTCACGTCCGTATTGCTGTAGATATTGCCGGAAGTACCCGGGTGCATGCCAGAACAGGCTATCGCGACCGAGCTGGGCGGTCGAGTTTGCGAGAACACCTCTCAGGGCGCGGCCGTCTAGGGGGTATTGGGCCGGTACAGTGGCGCCAGCCAGCGCGGCGAAGGTGGGGTAGAAGTCAATGTTGTTGACGGGTGTTGCGTTGATAGTACCTCTGTGGACCAGGGCAGGATTTTACTCCAGGTGATCATAGGCACCCGGATGCCGCCTTCATAGAGTTCGGCTTTCATGCCCCGCAGCGGCCCGTTGCTTGCACCGGTCGGCTCAAACCCGCCGTTGTCTGAAGTGAACACCAGAAGGGTATTGTATCCGTTGGGAGGGAAAGCACTGACGGGCGCGGTGGCAACATAGCCGCTCTCGGCGGTGTTCTCGTCCGGGAACCTTCCGGCCCAGATGTTGCAGCGGTGTCGCCCGCGGGGCGTCAGCTCGTCTCCCCATGGATAACGGGCCTGTTCCAGGCCGCCCCGGGCGGCCATCTCCCACTCGGCCTCGGTCTGCAGCCGCTTACCAACCCAGGCCGCATACGCCGACGCATCCCGCCAGGAAACATGAACTACCGGATGGTTCTGCAGGTTCGTGATGCGGGAGCCGGGGCCGGTGGGAGACCGCCAAGCCGCCCGGACGGGGATCCACCAGGGAGCTCCCGAAATGCGGCCCGCCAGAGCCCAGGCGGGGTCGGCGAACAGGTGGAAGACATATGACCAGCCGTACTGTTCCGCGTCGGTCACATAGCCTGTGGCCTTGACGAAGGCTGCGAATCGGGCGTTCCTCACACACAGCGGGTCGATCAGATACGGCGAGAGCTCGATCTCACGTACCGGCCCCTCCCCATCCGGCAGATTTGCGTCCCGGTCGTTGCCACCCATCAGGCAGCGCCCCCCGGGGATACGCACCATGCCCTTCGTCATTGCAGCCGGATCCCGTTTCCGCGTCGCGCCCAGCGGAGTCGCGGCGGGGACCAACATCGCCTGCTCTCCTGACCCTCTGCGTGGACCGCAACAGCCACTCATGGCCTCTACTCCTTCTATCTGGGAAGAGGCCATGATCCTCCGCTTGAGTCGCCGCTCCACACCGCCATCTGCTCGATCGTGGTTCGGCTCGGGTTGCTACTGTGCCGCTCGGTCGGGAACAGGTGACTACGCTGCGGGCCGTTTGAATTCGTTGCGATGACCCCTAGCGAAAAGTCATCATCGTCCGCGGCGGGAATCTGCCGGGCCCGGACCGCCGTGCTGGGCCCGCGTTTGGGGATGGCTTTGAGGAAAGCGGTGATTGTCACCGAATCATGAAAACTGGTTCCGGATCGCTATCAGTGCCGGGCCACAGAGGGTCACCAAAAAGGCAATCATGAACGGCCTCGCGCGATGTGGAGGACCGCTTGCGGAGCAGGTCGAAGTTGGTCGGACCGAACATCTGCTGCTTCAACATCTTGGTCTCGTTGTTGTGACCGCCGACGGAGTCGGAACGGTAGCGGAGACTGACACCGGCGACGACGGCGTCGAGGTCTGGGCCGAGGCCGGTGACGAACGTGTGCCGGGCCAGGAGGTCGTCGGCGTCGGCCTGGACGAGCGTGATCCGCTGGGCCAGGCTGCGGCCCTGACAGTTGTTCATCAGCTCAGCGAACGCCGGGATACGGTGGGTGGTGCGGTCAAGCGCGGGACAGCGGACCAGGGTCTCCTTGAGTCCTGGGCCTCGTCGCCGATGAGAGGGTCGGGGTGGCGGGGGAGCCAACCGGTCACGGAACGCACGGACGGTTCCTTTGCGGGCAGACCGCAGCGAAGGCTGCCTTGACCGCATCACGACGATGTTCTGAAAGTGGAGGCACTCGCGCAGTTCGTGCGGCTACGGCTCATCGACCCCGAGGGAGCGTACTGGGGTCCGCCTTCCAAGGTCGTCAAGTGGGAAATCATGGTCAGGTAATACGCCGTCATGAACTCACTGAGCGTTTTCAACGGGACTACTGATCGGGTGACGCCGGTCAGGTCGAGGTGAGGACCACAACGCACAAGGCTCCCGTGCCGTTGGTGGAGGTGT
>NZ_JBVKCZ010000022.1:0-64062 GCF_055634335.1 Streptomyces sp. NPDC111802
GGATCTTGTAGACCATCCCGTTGATGACCTGCCGGTCTTCCACACGCGGCCGGCCTGTCGCGGCCCGCGGTATCAGTGGAGCGAGTAACTGCCACTCCTGGTCAGTGAGTTCATGACGCCGTATCACCCCGCCATGATCCACCACTCGGTGATCTTTGAAGACGGACCCTAGACCGGTGGGCGCGCGCGGACGGCCGTACGGACGCCGCCGCCAGGGCCCGCGCCCTGACCACGGAGCTCTTCACCCACCCGCTGCTCGCCGGTACCGGCACCTTCACCGGAACCGCCTTCCGGCGCCGCAGCTGCTGCCTCTACTACCGTGTGCCGGGCGGCGGAGTGTGCGGTGACTGTTGCTTCACACGAGCCCCGCGCTCTTCCCCACGCGCCCCATCTGGGTGACCATGAAAGCAACCAGCCGCTGAGACAGGGGGTTCCGGGTGCGAGTGGGACTGCTGACCCGGGAGTACCCGCCGGACGTGTACGGCGGCGCGGGTGTCCATGTCGAGTTCCTCGCCCGGGAGTTGCGGGACCTCGTCGATCTGGAGGTCCACTGCTGGGGCGAGGGCCGCGCGGTCGGCGTGCTGCGCCATCGCCCCTGGTCCGCACTCGACACCGCCAACGACGCGCTGCGCACCTTCTCCGTGGACCTCGCCATGGCCGCCGGCCTCGAAGGCCGCGAACTCGTCCACTCCCACACCTGGTACGCCAACCTCGCCGGCCACCTCGGCAAGCTCCAGTACGGCATTCCGCATGTGATGACCGCCCACTCCCTGGAGCCGCTGCGCCCCTGGAAGGCCGAGCAACTCGGCGGCGGATACGCCCTGTCCAGCTGGGCCGAGCGCACCGCGATCGAGTCCGCCGACGCGGTGGTCGCCGTCTCCGGAGCCATGCGCGAGGACATCCTCGGCTGCTATCCGGCGCTGGACCCGGGCCGTGTCCACGTCGTGCACAACGGCATCGACACCACCCTCTACCGGCCCGACCACCGCACCGACGTCCTCGCCCGCTTCGGCCTCGACGGCGCCCGCCCGTACGTGCTGTTCGTCGGCCGTATCACCCGCCAGAAGGGCGTGCCCCATCTGCTGCGCGCGGTACGGGACATCGACCCCGCCGCGCAGGTCGTGCTGTGCGCGGGCGCCCCCGACACCCCCGAGATCGACCAGGAGTTCCGCGACCTCTACCAGGAGCTGAGCCGGGTCCGTGAGGGGGTGCACTGGATCCCGCAGATGCTTCCGCGCCCCGAGGTGATCCAACTCCTGACGCACGCCGCCGTGTTCGTCTGCCCTTCGGTGTACGAACCCCTCGGCATCGTCAACCTGGAGGCGATGGCCTGCGGAACTCCCGTGGTGGCCTCGCAGGTCGGCGGCATTCCCGAGGTCGTCGACGACGGCAAGACCGGTCTGCTCGTCCCGCTGGACGACGACTTCGAGGCGGGTCTCGCGCGGGCGCTGGACTCGGTGATCGGTGACCCGGAGACCGCCCGGCGGATGGGCGAGGCCGGACGTGAGCGCGCGGTGGGGGAGTTCGGCTGGGACGCGGTGGCGCGGCGGACGGTGCGGCTCTACCGGGAGATCCTCAAACAGGCTTAGTGCGCGCGACTGAGGGGCAGGCTGGGATCAACCACGGTGAGGGGAGCGGCCATGCGTCGTGGCGGACCTTCGGTGCTCGGAATCGTACTGGCGGGCGGAGAAGGCAAACGCCTGATGCCGCTGACCGCCGACCGCGCGAAACCAGCGGTCACCTTCGGCGGAACGTATCGCCTCGTGGACTTCGTCCTCTCCAACCTCGTCAACGGCGACATCCTGCGCATCTGCGTCCTCACGCAGTACAAGTCGCACTCCCTCGACCGGCACATCACCACGACCTGGCGCATGTCCAGCCTGCTCGGCAACTACGTCACCCCGGTCCCGGCCCAGCAGCGGCTCGGACCCCGCTGGTACCTGGGCAGCGCGGACGCGATCCTGCAGTCCCTGAACCTGATCCACGACGAACGGCCCGAGTACGTCGCGGTCTTCGGCGCCGACCACGTGTACCGCATGGACCCGAGCCAGATGCTCGCCCAGCACATCGAGAGCGGCGCGGGTGTCACGGTGGCGGGCATACGGGTGCCGCGCGTCGAGTCGTCGTCCTTCGGCGTGATCAGCCCCGGCTCGGACGGCCAGACGGTGGAGCGCTTCCTGGAGAAGCCGGCCGACCCGGCCGGTCTGCCGGACGACCCCGAGTGCGTCTTCGCCTCCATGGGCAACTACATCTTCACCACCAAGGCCCTCGTCGAGGCGCTCCAGCGGGACGCCGAGGACGAGAACTCCGTGCACGACATGGGCGGTTCGATCCTGCCGCAGCTCACCGACCGGGGCGAGGCCCACCTGTACGACTTCAGCGCCAACCACGTCCCCGGCGAGACCAGCCGCGACCAGGGCTACTGGCGGGACGTCGGCACGCTGGACGCGTACTACGACGCGCACATGGACCTGATCGCCGAGCGCCCGGCCTTCAACCTCTACAACCGCAGCTGGCCCATCTACACCCACTCCAACCAGCTCTCCCCGGCCCGGTTCAACGCGGGCGGCATCGCGAGCGAGTCGATCATCAGCGCCGGGTGCCTGATCCGCGGGCAGGTCACGCGGTCCGTGCTCTCGCCGGGTGTGGTGGTCGACCCGGGGGCGGTGGTGCAGGGAGCGGTGCTGCACGACAACGTGCGCATCGGGCGGGGCGCGGTGGTGAGGGGGGCCGTGCTCGACAAGAACGTCGACGTGCCGCCCGGCGCGACGATCGGCGTCAATCCGGAGCGGGACGCGGAGCTGTACACCGTCTCCAAGGGCGGAGTGATCGCGCTGGGTAAGGGGCAGCGCGTGTCGTAAGGGGCCGATGGACCACCCCGGTGTCCCAGGGGGCACCGGGGTGGTCGGTATGAGCATTTGTCATGAACCTGAACCAAGGGTGCGATACGGCTGCCGGCCGCGCGGGAGCCGATCCGTGACGCCTCCCGGGTGACACCCTCGGGATGCCCGGTGCCGCTACCCGTGGTGAAGTGACCTCATATGCACCATGAGTCCCGCCCCTTTCGCGAAGGGCGGGACTTAATCTGCTGTTAACTGAGCGTAGCTTGATCGTACTTGACTGTAATCGCCCGCGGGCGATTGACTTCTGGTCCACCCGTCGCCGACGCGAGGCAAGCCTTGACTTCTGACCTGCTCGCACCTCTCGACCTGGCGTTCTGGAACATCGAGTCCGCCGAACACCCCATGCACCTGGGCGCACTCGGTGTCTTCGCCACGCATTCGCCCACCGCGGGCGCCCACGCGGCCGACCTGCTCGCCGCGCGCGCCGCGGCCGTCCCCGGGCTGCGGATGCGCATCCGGGACGCATGGCAGCCGCGCGGCCTGCTCCAGCCGTTCTCCTTCGGTGGCGCCACCCGTGAGCCCGCTCCGGACTTCGACCCACTGGACCATGTCCGGTTGCACGCTCCGGCCGCCGACTTCCACGAGGCGGCGGGCCGGCTCATGGAGCGCCCGCTGGAGCGCGGCCGCCCGCCGTGGGAGGCACATGTGCTGCCGGGGGAGGACGGGCAGTCGTTCGCCGTGCTCTTCAAGTTCCACCACGCCCTGGCCGACGGACTGCGGGCACTGACGCTCGCCGCGGCCGTCCTGGACCCCATGGACATGCCCGCCCGCAAGCCCCGCCCCGAGGAGCCCTCGCGCAGTCGGCTGCCCGATGTGCGCAGGCTGCCGGGGCTGGTGCGCGGCGCTCTGTCCGACGTCGGCCGGGCCCTCGACATCGGCGCCTCCGTCGCCGTGTCGACCCTCGGGACGCGCTCGTCGTCCGCACTGACCGCAGAGCCCAGCGGCACCCGCCGTACCGCCGGAGTCGTCGTCGACATCGACGATGTGCACGTGATCCGCAAGGCCGTCGGCGGCACCGTCAACGACGTCCTCATCGCGGTCGTCGCCGGCGCCCTGCGCCGCTGGCTCGACGAGCGCGGTGACGGCAGCGAGGGCGTCGCGCCGCGCGCCCTGATCCCCGTCTCCAAGCGCCGCCCGCGCACCGCGCACCCGCAGGGCAACCGGCTCTCCGGCTACTTGATACGGCTCCCGGTCGACGACCCCGAGCCGCTGCGCCGCCTCGCCGCGGTCCGCACCGCCATGGACCGCAACAAGGACGCCGGCCCCAACCGGGGCGCGGGCGCCGTCGCCCTGCTCGCCGACCACGTGCCGGCGCTCGGCCACCGGTTCGGCGGACCGCTGGTCGGTGGGGCCGCCCGGCTCTGGTTCGACATCCTCGTCACCAGCGTGCCGCTGCCAGGCATCGCCCTGAAGCTCGGCGGCCACCCCGTCACCGAGGTCTACCCCTTCGCCCCGCTGGCGCGCGGCCAGTCGCTGGCGGTGGCGATCTCGACGTACCGCGGGCGCGTCCACTACGGACTCGTCGCCGACGCCGAGGCCGTACCGGACCTCGATCTGCTGGCCAGGGCCGTGTCCGAGGAGGTCGCGGAGCTGATCACCGCCTGCGGTCCCTGAGCCCCCGTTTCCCGGCCCGGTTCGCCGGATTTTGGAGGAGAGGCCCGGCGCTCCGTAGAATTCGGCGTTTGAAAGCGAGCGCGACCGGAGCGCCGCGGGTGATCAGGGAACGGCAGCGGCGATGACGGTGACAGAGGACGGCTCGGCGGCTACTCCGGCCGAGGTCGGGTACGAGCCCGGTGACGAGGTCATGTACGGCCCCGGCATCGACCCCGAGCGGCTGGCCGTCTGCCTCGGCGTGCTCGAGGAGCTCGACAAGCTGGAGGTCGACCACCCCGACGCGATCGCCGTGCGCCGGGCCACCGCGGGCGTCTACCGCACCGTGAAGCAGCGCCGCCGCCAGGAGCGCCGGGCCGCCAAGACGGCGCACGACAAGGCGGTCACGGAGTCCACGGCGACCGGCTCGGCGCAGCGCATCGACGACGAGACCGAGGGCCTGCTGCCCTCGTCGAGCACCGAGGAGGGCAGGATCGCGGGGATACTCCAGCGCCCGCGCTCCTGCTACACCTGCAAGACCCGGTACGTGGAAGTCGACTACTTCTACCACCAGCTCTGTCCCGACTGCGCCGCCCTGAACCGCACCAAGCGCGACGCCCGCGCCGACCTCGCCGGCAAGCGTGCCCTGCTCACCGGCGGCCGCGCCAAGATCGGCATGTACATCGCGCTGAGGCTGCTGCGCGACGGCGCGCACACCACGATCACCACGCGCTTCCCTAAGGACGCCATCCGCCGCTTCAAGGCCATGGACGACTCCGCGGACTGGATCCACCGCCTGGAGGTCGTCGGCATCGACCTGCGCGACCCGGCCCAGTCCGTCGCCCTCGCCGAGCAGGTCGCCGAGGCGGGCCCGCTCGACATCCTCGTCAACAACGCGACGCAGACCGTACGCCGGCTGCCGTCCGCCTACGCCGCGCTGGTCGAGGGCGAGAGCGCACCGCTGCCCGCCGGGGAACTCCCCGCCCACCATGTCATCGGCGCCTTCAACTCCGGCGCGGTCGACGGCCTCGCGGCGCTGCCCCTGGGCACCAGCGGCCTCGACGCCCAGAAGGTCGCCGACCTCGCCCTGGTCGCGGGCAACGCCAGCGTCGCGCGGCACCTGGACGGCACCGCCATCGACGCGGGCGGCCTGGTCCCCGACGTCGTCGACACCAACACCTGGGTGCAGACCATCGACCAGATCTCCCCGGTGGAGCTGCTGGAGACCCAGCTCTGCAACTACACCTCGCCCTTCATCCTGATCAGCGCGCTCCGCCCGGCCATGGCGGCGGCCGCGAGGAAGGCGGCGAGCGGGCGCGCGTACGTCGTGAACGTCTCGGCGATGGAAGGCGTCTTCGGCCGTGGCTACAAGGGCGCGGGGCACCCGAACACGAACGCCGCCAAGGCCGCGATGAACATGGTGACGCGGACCAGCGCGCAGGAGATGTTCCAGAGCGACGGCATCCTCATGACCTCCATCGACACCGGCTGGATCACGGATGAGCGACCGCACTACGACAAGCTGCGTCTGGCCGAGGCCGGGTTCCATGCGCCGCTGGATCTGGTGGACGGGGCGGCGCGGGTGTACGACCCGATCGTGCGGGGTGAGGCGGGGGAGGACGTGTACGGGGTCTTTCTGAAGGACTACGCGCCCGGTAAGTGGTAGGCGGGGCCGGTGGTGCGTCCGCGGGTCGGCCGTGACTGGCCGTGCCCACGCGGCGGAGCCGCACCTCGATACAGCCCCGCGCCCCTAGGCCGGCCGATGCACACGCAGGTGTTCGTGAACCGCTGACCCTGTGGCCGGTCCCGCGGCACGTACCCGCGTCCCTCCGTCCACCAGCAGGTCCGCTCCCGTCACCCACTGCGCCGCGTCCGACGCCAGCCACACCACCGCCCGTGCCACATCCTCCGGTTCGCCGATCCGCCCCAGCGGCAGTCCGGCGGCCACTTCGGTCTCGCCAGGCTCCCACACGAACCGTGCCATCTCGGTCCGGACAAGGCCGGGCGAGACGGAGTTGACCCGCACCTTCGGGGCCAGTTCGCCCGCGAGCTGCTGGGTCAGATGCACCAGGGCCGCCTTGCTGGTGCCGTAGGCCCCGACATTCGGGCCCACGTGCCCGGCGCCCTCCGTGCAGACGTTGACCACCGCGCCGCCGTGCTCGCGCATCCAGGCATGCCAGGCGCACCGCACGAGCCGCAGCGGAGCCTCGACGTTCACGGTGAACGCCTCGCGCCATGCCAGGGGATCGACGTCCATGAGGGGGCCGTACGGCAGGTTCGTCGCCGCGTTGTTCACGATCACGTCGATCCGGCCGAACTCGCGCAGGGTGAGGTCCACCACCGCCCGCAGATGATCAGGGTCGGTCACGCTGCCGGCCACCCCCGTACCGCCCAGCTCGGCAGCCGTCCGCCGCACCTCCCGCGCGTCCCGCGCGGTCACGCACACCCGCGCTCCGCAGGCGGTCAGTTGCCGGGCGACGGCGTGCCCGATGCCGCGTGTGGCGCCGGTGACTATGGCGGCCCTGCCCGTGAGACCGTACGGCGTCGTCATCGCCGTACGGTCTCATGACGGGTCGTCAGTTGACAGCCCCGAGCGGCGAGTGCCTGGACGCCACCAGCTCCAGTACCGCCCGCCAGTCCTCCAGGACCCCGGCGTCGAACTCCGCGCCGCGGCCCTCCTCGTCGGCCTGGTGCAGGCGCAGCAGGTCGTCGTCGGCGAAATCGCGGGCCCGGCAGTGGTCGCGGACGAGGCGGGAGACCCGGTCGCCGAGGAGGGGCCGTACCGCGTCGGCCGCGCAGTCGGAGTGGCGGGTCGCGTCGCCCGGCCACAGCAGCGGACCGATGGCATGAACGAGCCCCGCGACCTGGAGTTCCTTGTCGGCGGGGCGGGCCCGGCGCAGCAGTGCGGCCGTCTGCAGGGCGTGTTGGTGGAGATCGACTCGGGTGTTCCCGAGGCCCGGGGCGTCCCGGGTGCCCCGGCAGGCGTACAGCAGATCCATCAGCTCTTCGACACTGCGCAGCTCCATGCGTCAGTCCTCCCGCCGGACAAGCCGTTGCCGTACGTCAGCAGATCATGGCCGCCTTGCGAATCGGCCAACGGGACTTGAACTGCGCTGCGTCCTGTGGACTCGGGCCGGGCACCAGGGCGCTGTTGATCCGAACGGGTGATATGTAAACAGCGCATTACGTAAGAAAACTGGAGATAGCGCGCAGATGAAAACCGGTCGACTTCAGATAGTTACCGGTTGTTTGCAGCCCCATCGAGCGGGCACCCGCTCATTTGGTTAGTCTGTAGCGGACGGACAGCAATACAGGGTCCCAACCCACACCCATGGTCCGTCCCGGGACAAGCCGGTGCACAACGGCCTGCTCTCAAGCCAGTTACCGGCGCCACCGCGTCCGAGCCGACTTTGAGTAAGACCCGAGCGGGCGTCAGGTACCGGACCGCAGACTGGGCCGGCCCCGCCCCGAGGGTGATCCGACACAGAAGGAGTGCGCGGTGACACCTGAGAAGACGAATCGCGAACAGCGCCCCAAGGAACGCACGGAGCGCGCGGGCGGCCGGTCCAACGAGATCGGCAGTCTCGATGTGTGGGCCAGGTCCGCCCCCATCCGCCTGGCAGGTTACGAAGAGGACCTCGCCGAGCCCCACATCCTGCCCAGCGTGGACTGACAGGGCAGAATCTTCGCGATCGCCGACGCATGGGCGTGCGAGACTCACGCCCATGCTGATCAGAGAAGCCGCGGCCGACGACTGGCCGCGGATTTGGCCTTTCTGGCACCGGATCGTCGCCGCCGGCGAGACCTACGCATGGGATCCGGACACCTCTGAGGACGCCGCCAGGGCCCTGTGGATGAACCCGGCCAAACGCGTCCATGTCGTCGAGGACGAGTCCGGGGCCGTCGTCGCCTCCGCGTTCCTCACCCCCAACTACGGTGGCCCCGCCGCCCGTATCGCCAACTCCGGCTTCATGGTCGACCCCGATCACGGCGGCCGCGGCATCGGCCGTGCCCTCGCGGAGTACCTCCTGGCCGCGGCCAGGGCCGACGGATACCGGGGCATGGTGTTCAACGCCGTCGTCGAGACCAACCCGGCCGTCGCCCTGTGGACCTCTCTCGGCTTCACGATCCTCGGCACGGTTCCGGAGGCCTTCGACCATCCCCGGCACGGCCCGGTGGGGCTGCACATCATGTACCGAGCTCTGTAGGGGTTCGGCTTCACGTCCTTCCTGTTTGCCTAAAAGCTTTAGGTGATTGCATAATCGCTTCTGGCAAATGGGAGGAGGACGGTTGTGGCACGCGTAGGGCTGACCACGGAACGCCTGGTCCGGGCAGGTGCGGAGCTGGCCGACGAGGTCGGGTTCGAGCAGGTGACCGTGTCGGAGCTCGCCCGGCGGTTCGACGTCAAGGTCGCGAGCCTGTACTCGCATGTGAAGAGCTCCCAGGACCTCAAGACACGGATCACCCTGTTCGCGCTGGAGGAACTGGCCGACCGGGCCGCCGACGCCATCGCCGGGCGGGCCGGCAAGGACGCCCTGGTCGCCTTCGCGAACGTCTACCGCGACTACGAGCGCGAGCACCCCGGCCGCGCCGCCGCCGCGCGGATGCGGCTCGACCCCGAGACGGCGGCCGGCAGTGCCGGTGTCCGGCACGCACAGATGACCCGGGCGATCCTGCGCGGCTACGACCTCACGGAGCCGGACGCGACCCACGCCGTACGGCTGCTCGGCAGCGTCTTCCACGGCTACGCCAGCCTCGAATCGGCCGGCGGCTTCAGCTACAGCGCGCCCGACTCCGAGGAGACCTGGACCCGGATCCTGGACGCCCTCGACGCCCTGCTGCGCAACTGGCCCACCGAGCCCACCTCCTGATCGACAGGCCGAGGACATGGACACCGAGCACGACTGGATCACCACGCCCGTCACCGCGGACCTGCTGCGCGGTGCCCTCGACGTCGAGCGCACCGAGCACGGCGTGCTGCCGCACCGGCTGCCCGCCCGGGCGCGCGCCCAGAACACCGACGAGCAGCTGGCCATGGCCGAGTCACAGCCCTCCGGGGTACGGCTTGCCTTCCGGACCCGGGCCACCGCCGTCGAACTGGACACGCTGCCCACCAAGCGCAGCTACGTGGGCGCACCGCCCCGACCGGACGGCGTGTACGACCTGATCGTCGACGGCCGCCGTGCGGGACAGGGGAGTGTGACCGACGGCCACGTCGTGGTCGTCGACATGATGGCCGGGATCGCCGAGCACCGACCCGGCCGCCCCGGCACGGTCCGCTTCACCGGGCTGCCCGACGGCGACAAGGACGTCGAGATCTGGCTGCCGCACAACGAGACCACCGAACTGATCGCCCTGCGCACCGACGCCCCCGTCGAGCCCGCACGCGGAACGGGCCGCAAGGTGTGGCTGCACCACGGAAGTTCGATCAGCCACGGCTCCGACGCCGCCAGCCCCACCCGCATCTGGCCCGCACTCGCCGCGTCCCTCGGCGGCGTGGAACTGATCAACCTCGGCCTGGCCGGCAGTGCCCTGCTGGATCCGTTCACCGCGCGGACCCTGCGCGACACCCCCGCCGATCTCATCAGCGTCAAGATCGGTATCAACCTGGTCAACCTGGACCTGATGCGGCTGCGCGCCTTCGGCCCCGCGGTCCACGGCTTCCTCGACACCATCCGGGAAGGGCACGCGACGGCCCCGCTGCTGGTCGTGTCGCCCATCCTGTGCCCGATCCACGAGGACACGCCGGGCCCCTGCGCCCCGGACTTCAGTGGCCTCAGCGGTGGACGGCTGCGCTTCGTCGCCATGGGCGACCCGGCCGAACGCGCCGGCGGAAAGCTGACGTTGGGCGTCATCCGGGACGAGCTGTCCCGGATCGTGCGGCAGCGGGCGGCCGACGACCCGAACCTGCACTACCTCGACGGCCGCAACCTCTACGGCGAGGCCGACTCCGCCGAACTCCCGCTCCCCGACGACCTCCACCCGGACGCCGCCACCCACCGACGCATCGGCGAACGCTTCGCCCGGCTGGCTTTCAGTGCGGACGGGCCCTTCGCCATGGGCTGACGAAGGCGGCGGGCGGCTGCCGCCCGGCAGGGCGTCAGGCGCGGCAGCGCAGCATCTCCAGCGGAGGGTTGGCGAGCAGGTCCGCCCAGAATTCGGCACCGTATTCGCGCACGCCGGCCTCGGACACCTCCAGCGGGACCCAGGTCGGTTCGCTGAAGCCGGCCGCCCGCAGAGACTCTTCGTAGACCTCGCGGCGCGGGCTCGTGGCGACGAACGAGATCGGCGCCGGGTCGAGCAGCGCGGTGATGCGGAAGCGCGGCCCGGTCTCGATCTCCTCGCCCGTCGGCTCGCAGCGGAAGCCGTACCTGTCCAGGGGCGGTTCGCCCGGGCGGTAGTCGGGCTTCTGCGCGAGCACGAAGAACTCGCCGCCGGGCACCAGGCTGCGGTGCACGTTGCGGCACATCCGCTCCATGGCGGCGATGTCCTCGGAGTAGTTGAGCAGCTGGACCCCCGTGGCGATGTCGAACCGCCGCTCAAGAGGCGGCAGTTCGGACACATCGCCCACTTCGTAGCGCACACCCAGCGGATCGCGCTCCTCGAACTTCCGCGCCACGGCGACCATTTCACCGGAGATGTCGATGCCCAGCACCTCCGTGGCGCCGCGCCGTTTGAACTCCCTGCTGTAGAAACCGGTGCCGGAGGCCAGGTCGAGCACCGACTTGCCGCGTACGTCCCCGACCATGCGCAGGAAGCTGGGCACCTCCCCGTACCGCGCCAGCGGCAGGGCCTTGAAGCCCTCGAACGCCTCACCGATCTCGTCGTACTGCTGCACGCTCACCGTGGTGTCCTCCTTCGCGCTTCGCCATGTCATGGCTCGGCTCCCGTCGCCGGGACACGCCGCAGCCACTGATCGGCAGTCTCTCCAAACGCCGGCAGACCGCCGTACTGGCAGAAGCCACAAAGATCCGGACGCCCTCCCGGCGCCGCGTACGAACGAGTGCCAATGAGCGGGCAGGATCTAGTCCAACGGAGCCGTCCGCCGCCACGGACGCAGCGCCTCGATCCGCTCCGCGAGTGCCAGCAGCTCCGCCTCCGAGCCGGGGCGCCCGACCAGTTGTACGGCGGTGGGGGCGCCGGACGGAAGTGTGCCGAACGGGATCGCCATCGCGGGCCAGCCGGTGAGGTTCCACGGCGGGGTCAGCGGCGAGTAGTTGGTGTTGGCCATGATGTTGCGCAGCCAGCCCCGCTCGTGCCAGGGCTCGGCCCTGGGGGAGCGGCGCGCGAGGGCCGGGGTGAGCAGGATGTCGTACTCGGCGAAGAACGGCTCCAGACGCGTGCGCAGCCGCGCCCGGCTCTCGCCGGCCCGGACCCGGTCGACGAAGCGCCTGCCGACTGCGGCGTGGACCCGGGTGCGGCGGGTGAGCAGTCGCGGATCGAGGTTCCGCGCGTCCACGGCCGTGCCCGCCGTCCAGTGCGTGAGTGACGTGACGCCGAGCGACATCGGGTACGGCGGGTCGGCGCGCCGCACCTGGTGACCGGCCTTGATCAGCAGCCCCGCGGCCTCGCGAGCGGCGGTGGCGTACGGCTTGCTGATGGCGACGCCGGCGATCGGGCTGCGCAGGGACACGGCGATCCGGTACGTGGCCGCCGTGTCGGGGCGTACGACGTCGGTGTCGGCCAGGACCGACAGCATCAGGCGCGCGTCCTCGACCGTGGTGGCCAGGGGGCCGTTCTCCGACATGCCGAACCAGTCGCCGTCGCTGACACCGGCCGGGACCACGCCGGTGCCGGGCTTGATGGTGAGCAGGCCGCAGTTGGCCGCCGGAATGCGCAGTGAGCCCATGCCGTCGTTGCCCAGGGCGATCGGCACCATGCCCGCGGCGACCGCGGCCGCGCTGCCGCCCGACGAACCGCCCGCCGTGCGCGAGGTGTCCCACGGGTTGCGGGCGGTGCCGTGCACGCCCTCCGTGGTGCCGAAGACACACAGCTCCGGCACATTGGTCAGCCCGACGACCACCGCACCGGCCGCCCGCAGCCGGGCCACGGTGACATGGTCGTCGTCGGCCGGCGTGTCCAAGGTCGCCGCGGAGCCGATCCGCTTGGACTCGCCGCGCACGGCGAGGTTGTCCTTGACGGCCACCGGTACCCCCGCCAGGGGCAGTTCCCCCAGATCGGCACGCGAGCCCACCTCGTCCGCCTCGGCGAGCGCCGCCTCGGCCCGCACCGCCCTGAACGCGCCGACGCGGCCGTCGAGCCGCTCGATCCGGGCCAGGTGCTCGGCCACCACCTCCCGGGGCGTGGCCCGCTTCTCGCGTACGGCGGCGGCGATCTCGGCGGCGGTCCGACCGACCCAGCTGGTCACGGGCGCTCCTCAGAATTACTCGCGAGTATGTAGGAGAACTCTGCCGGGCTGCGGGCCCGGCGTCGAGAGGCTGCCGGGCCTGGATGTTCGGGACGGTCTTCTCGGACTTTTCACGACGTCACTTCTCGACTCGGCCCTGAAATTCGGTTGACCGGGAAGGGGCGGCACGGGCTGGATGGGGTACATGGCCGACATCCAGGGCTCGTACGACGACTTGTTCATCGCCGTCCCCAACGCGCTGGCCGACATGCTGGACGCGGGGGACGCGGGCGGCTCCGTCGCCGTCTTCGTGGACGGTGAGCCGGTCGTCGACGTCTGGGGCGGGTTCGCGGACGCCGACCGCAGCGTCCCGTGGGAGCGCGACACGATCGTCAACGTCTGGTCCGTGACCAAGACGATGACGGCGCTGTGCGCCCTGGTCCTCGCCGACCGCGGCGAACTCGACCCGGACGCACCGGTCTCCCGGTACTGGCCCGAGTTCGCCGCGGCGGGCAAGGAGAAGGTGCTCGTACGGCACCTGCTCGCGCACACCGCCGGACTGCCCGACTGGGACGGGCAGGTCGAGGACCTCTACGACTGGCCCTCCGCCACGGCCCGCCTTGCCGCACGGACCCCTCGATGGGAGCCGGGCACGGCGGCCGGATACCACTCACTCACCCAGGGATTCCTCGTCGGCGAGGTCGTGCGCCGGGTCTCCGGCCGCAGTGTGGGCGACTTCCTCGCCCAGGAGGTGACCGGGCCGCTGGGCGCCGACTTCCACATCGGGCTGGCCGCCGAGCACGACCACCGGGTCGCCCGCGCGATCCCGCCGGAGGGGCAGAGCGAGGACTACACGGCGAGCGCGCCCGGCAACCCCGAGGGCTCCGAGGCCGGGAACGGCGTACGCGTCCGGGACGGCAACAGCCTGGCCTGGCGCCGCGCACAGATCCCGGCGGCGAGCGGATTCGGCAACGCCCGCTCGGTCGCCCTGACGCAGTCGGTCCTGGCCTGCGGGGGAGAGGTGAACGGGGTACGGCTGCTGTCCCCGGCCGGCTGCGACCGCGCCTGGGAGGAGCAGTTCAACGGCGACGACCGCGTCCTGGGCATGCCCATGCGGTGGGGCCTGGGCTACGGCCTGTTCGGCACCACGTATGGCTGGGGCGGTTGGGGCGGATCCCTGGTGATGATCGAGCCCGAGAGCCGGATGGCGGTGGCGTACGTGACGCAGCAGATGCGCGACCCCACGCAGGACACCCGGGGGATGGAGATCGTGACGGCCGCCTACGAGGGGCTTCAGGGGCTGCGCGTCGACAGACCGTCGTCATGACGTTCCCCGAGCTCGGCGAATCGGGCTGTCTCCAGGGGCCGGCCGGGGTGCAGGAACGGCCGGCCGCGGTCCTGGGCCGTGATGGTCACGCGCCCCGTGCCACCCCCGTACTCCCACGCTCGACCAACCGCGGCACCGGCACCCGCACCGCCCGCGCGGCCCCTCCGTTCAGCAGGGCGGTCAGTTCATGGGCCGCGGTGCGGCCGAACTCCACGCTGTCGCGGGACAGCGCGGACAGCCACGGCTTGACCATGCGGCACAGCGCCGAGTCCTCCCAGGACACCACGGAGACGTCCGCCGGTACGGAGAAGCCGAGTTCGGTCGCGGCGGCGGCGCCGGCCACGGCCATCACGTCGTTGTCGTAGATCAGCGCGGTCGGCGGAGCCGGGTCCGCCAGCACCCGGCGGGTCACCGCCGCGCCCTCGGCGTCCGAGTAGTCGGTGGTCACCGACCTCACCTCGGTCAGAGAGCGCCGTCCGGCCTCCGCGCTCAGGGTGCGGATGCGGCGTTCCGTGTGGGCGAGCCCCGGCAGGCCGGCGATGTGCACGATCCGCCGATGGCCCAGGGCGTACAGGCCGTCCACCACGGACGCCATCGCGCCCGCGTCGTCCGCCCAGACGGTCGACAGGCCGGGATGCCGGTCGTCCGGCGCGCCGCCGATCACCACGGCGGGCAGGCCGAGTTCGTCGAGCAGGTCGGGGCGGGGGTCGTCGGTGCGCGGGTCGACGACCAGGACACCGTCCACGCGGTGCTCGGCCCACCAGCGGCGGTACACCGCGCACTCGTCGGCCACGTCCTCCACCACCTGGAACAGCAGCCCGAGATGGCGCTCCGCCAGCACCTCCTGGATGCCCGACACGAGTTGGAGGAAGAAGGAGTCCACCCCGAGGGTGTCCGCGGGACGTGCCAGTACGAAGCCGACCGTCGCCGCGCCCTCCCCGGACAGCGCGCGTGCCGCCGTACTCGGCCGCCAGCCCAGGTCCTCGGCGACCTGCCGCACCCGGTCACGGGTGTCCTCGGAGACGCCCGGCCGGCCGTTCAACGCGAAGGAGACCGCGCTCTGGGAGACCCCCGCGTGCCGCGCGATGTCCTTCATCGTCGGCCGACGGGCCGGTGACCGCTTGCCCGACATCGGGACCCCCCATTCCAGTGACACATTCCCGGAGCAGTATGCACTAATGCGGTTCAGTCCAGTGATCCTAATGCGGTTCAGCTGGGCGATCCTAATGCGCATTAGTCACTAAAGAAATTAGCTGCGCGAGAGCCATTGACGGGCCCGTGGACCGGCGTGCAGGGTCTGCCTCGTCGACCAACCCACCCGCAAAGGAGGCCGGTTCACGGTGCCACTGACCCGTAGAGCCCTCGCTGCCGCATTCGCCGTCTGTGTCGCGCTGCCGCTCAGCGCCTGCGGTTCGGGAGGCGGCGACAGCGGCACCGCCGACGCCTCCGGCAAGGTCGAGGGCGACATCACTTTCCAGACCTGGAATCTCCGCGCCAACTTCAAGGACTACTTCGAGGGCCTGATCGCCGCCTTCGAGAAGAAGTACCCCGGCACCGACGTCAAGTGGATCGACCAGCCCGCCGAGGGCTACGCCGACAAGATCAGCGCGGACGCGGCCGGCGGCACGCTCCCGGACGTCGTCAACGTCTCGCCCGACCTTCTCGCCCCGCTCGCCAAGGCGGGCCTCGCGCTCGACCTCGACAAGGCCGCCGGGAAGTACAGGAAGGAGTATCTGGAGGGGGCCTGGGCCAGCCATCGGATACCGGGCACGGAGGGCACGTACGCCTTCCCCTGGTACCTCAACACCGGCCCGCTCTTCTACAACAAGTCCCTCTTCAAGGAGGCCGGGCTCGACGCCGAGCAGCCGCCGAAGACGTACGACGAGGTCTTCGACGCGGCGCTGAAGATGGCCGAGAAGACCGACGGCAAGGTCGCCACCCTCGCCAACGTCCCCACCATCGAGGACTTCGGCCGCTACGGCGTCGAGCTGATGAACAAGGAGGGCACCGCCTTCTCCTTCAACGACGCCAAGGGGGTCGAACTCCTCAGCAAGTACAAGGAGTTGTACGACGCCAAGGCCCTCGACCCGCAGGCCCTCACCGCCACCCCGGAGTCGTCCGGCAAGAAGTTCCTCACCGGTGCCGTCGCCATGAACCCCGGCAGCGCGCTGGACCTCGGCAACTTCAAGAAGCAGGCGCCGAACCTGTACAAGAACATCGGCATCACCGACCAGATCACCAGCACCGGCCACGTCAACATGTACGTGATGGGGGTGATGGTGAACGCGCAGACCAAGCGCACGCCGGCCGCCGTCGCCTTCGCGCACTACGTCACCGACGCCGAGCACCAGATGTCGTTCGCCAAGCAGGTCGCCATCTTCCCCAGCACCGCCGGATCGCTCGACGACCCCTACTTCACCAAGGAGGACGGCACCGACGAGACACGGGTGCGGGTCGCCGCCGCCAAGTCGCTGAAGAACGCGGTCAACTACACGCCCGTGCTGTTCAGCGAGCAGATGAAGACCGAACTGCGCAACGAGGTCGCCAAGGCGTTGCAGGGCAAGGAGAGCCCCGAGCAGGCTCTTGACAACGCTGTCGAGGCCTGCAACCGGCTCCTTCAGCAGCAGGGATAGCGCGCGATGGCCAGCTCGACCGTCTCCCGGGTGCGGCGTCAGCTGCCCACCAGCCCTTGGCTGTTCGCCGCCCCGGGCCTGCTGATCACCGGCGCCTTCATCCTGTACCCGTTCGTCTCCACGCTGGTCAACGCCTTCACCGACCGCCGCACCCTGATCCCGGGCGAGTTCGTGGGCCTGGCCAACTTCCGCGAACTGCTCGGCGACGACATGTTCTGGATCGGCCTGCGCAACAGCACGCTGTACGTCGTCGGAGTCGTGCCCGCGCTCGTGATCCTGCCGCTGCTGCTCGCGCTGCTCGTGCGGAAGAACATCCCCGGCATCACCTTCTTCCGGTCCGCCTTCTACACCCCGGTCGTCGCCTCGATCGTGGTGGTCGGGCTGATCTGGGTCTGGCTGCTCGACGAGCGGGGACTTGTGAACTCGCTCCTGGAGTCGATCGGGGTCGGACGCGTCGGCTTCCTCAGCGACCAGTGGCTGCTCCTGCTGAGCGCCATGGCCGTGACCGTCTGGAAGGGCCTCGGCTACTACATGATCATTTACCTGGCCGCGCTCGCCAACGTGCCCCGCGAACTGCACGAGGCGGCGGCCGTGGACGGAGCCGGAGCGATCCGCCGTTTCCTCACGGTCACCGTGCCCGCCATCCGGTCCACCATGGTGCTGGTCGGCGCGCTCTCCTCGGTCGCCGCCTTCAAGGTGTTCTCCGAGGTGTATCTGATGGCCGGCCCGAGCGGCGGCCCGGCGGGCGAGGACACCACCCTCGTCATGCTCGTCCAGCGCACCGGAACCGGCCTGACCGGACGCGTCGGCTACGCCTCGGCGATCTCGGTCGTCGTCTTCGTCGTCACCGTCGCCCTGATGCTGCTCGTGCTGCGCGCCGACCGGAGGGACGAGTCATGAGCGTGCTGGAGAAGACCCGGCCCGCCGCTCAGCAGCCGGCCGTCGCCCGCGAACCCCGCGTCACCGACGAACACGGCCGCCGCGTCCGCGGCTGGGAACTCGCCCTGCGCTACCTGCTCCTGCTCGCGGTGCTGGCCCTCACCGTCGGCCCGTTCCTCTGGCAGCTGTCGACCTCGCTCAAGGGCCCCACCGAGGACATCTTCAGCTCGCCGCCGAAGTTCCTGCCGAGCGACCCGACGCTGCACAACTACGAGCGGGTCACCGACACCATCCCCGTCTGGGACTACGCCCTCAACTCGCTGAAGGTCGCCACCGCCAACGTCGTCACCAACTGCGTCGGCGCGGCACTCGCCGGCTACGCCCTCGCCCGGCTCCGCTACCGGGGCCGCCGCGTGGCCACGCTCGTCTTCGTCCTGGCGATGCTCGTGCCTGTGGAGGGCATCATCATCGCCCAGTTCACGACCATGCGGGAACTCGGCCTCAACAACACCCTCATCGGCGTCGTCCTGCCCGGCTGCGTCAGCGCCCTGAACGTCCTGCTGATGCGCAACGCCTTCCTCAATCTGCCGTACGAGATAGAGGAGGCCGCCTACGTCGACGGCGCCAACGTCTGGCAGCGGTTCCTGCGCATCGCGCTGCCGTCCGTGAAGGGCACTCTCGCAGTCGTCGCGATCTTCGCCTTCATGGGCGCCTGGGACGACTTCCTGTGGCCGCTGATCGTGCTGAGCGACCCGTCCAGGTTCACGCTGACCATCGGCCTCAACTATCTGCACGGCACCTTCGCGGGCGACGAACGCCTCGTCGCCGCGGGCACGGTCATCGCCGTGGCGCCGCTGATCGCCCTCTTCGCCTGTCTCCAGCGGTACTTCTTCCGCGGCGTGGGCGAGGGCGCCGTCAAGGGCTGAACCCCGCACCTCCGTCGCACCTCCGTCACAAGGACACGCATGCCTTCTGCCGTGCGCTTCGGCGTCAACTACACCCCGAGCACTGGGTGGTTCCACCACTGGCTCGACTTCGACCTCGACTCCGTACGCGCCGACCTCGACTCCATCGCGGCGCTGGGCCTCGACCACATCCGGGTCTTCCCGCTGTGGCCGTACTTCCAGCCGAACCGCACACTGATCCGCCCCCGGGCGATCGAGCAGCTGGTCCAGCTCGTCGACACCGCCGCCGAACGCGGCCTCGACGTCAACGTGGACGGTCTCCAGGGCCACCTGAGCAGCTTCGACTTCCTGCCCGCATGGACCCGGACCTGGCACCGCCGCAACCTCTTCACCGACCCGGACGTCCTCGACGGCCAGGCCGCCTACCTGCGCACGCTCGCCGCCGCCCTCGCCGACCGGCCGGGCTTCCTCGGTATGACGCTCGGCAACGAGGTCAACCAGTTCTCGGCGGGCCCCCATCCCGACCCCGACCGAGCCACCGAGGACGAGATCGACCGCTGGCTCACGCGAATGCTCGCCGCCTGCGAGGAGGGCGCCCCCGGGCGGCTGCACCTGCATGCCGAGTACGACGCCACCTGGTACCAGGACGACCAGCCGTTCACTCCGGCCCAGGCGGCCCGGCACGGCGCACTCACGGCCGTCCACTCCTGGGTCTTCAACGGCACCGCCCAGCGCCACGGCCGCACCTCCGTCCCCACCGAGCACCACGCGGCGTACCTCGTCGAGCTGAGCAAGGCCTGGGCCGACGACCCGCACCGCCCCGTCTGGCTCCAGGAGGTCGGCGCGCCCGCGCCCCTCATCCCGCCGGCGCACGCCGCCGCCTTCACCGAGGCGACCGTCGCGAACGTCCTGGACTGCCCGGACCTGTGGGGCATCACCTGGTGGTGCTCCCACGACGTGTCCCGGGAGCTGGCCGACTTTCCCGAACTCGAATACGGGCTGGGCCTGTTGACCAATGACCGCAAGCCGAAGGACACGGCTCGGGTCCTGGCCCGCGCGGCGAGCGAGCCCAAGCCGGTGCCCGCGCCCCGGACCACCGCCCTCGTCGTCCCGGCCGACCCGGCCATGCGCTCCGCCTGCGCACCGGGCGGCCCGGCCTTCGACGCCTACTTCCGGCTCACCACCGACGGCGCCCGCCCCACCACGGTCCTCGACACCCGCGCGGACGACCACGGACACCTCACCGCGCGCGGCATCACCGAGGTCGTAGCTCCCGATCAGGTACTCCCCACCCCACCAGGAGGCACCCGCTCGTGAACCCCACCAGACGCACCGTCCTCATCGCCGGCGCCACCGCCGCGCTTCTGCCCGCGCTGCCGGCGGAAGCCGCTCCCAAGCCCCAGGCTGACGCCCTCCAGCCGTACGCCTCCTACTGGTACCCGGACTCGCTGCCCTCCGGCACCCCGGGCGCCCGCATCACCTGGCGCAGCCTGAAGTCCTGGCACCCGGCCGACGACATCGACCTCGCCTTCAACGCGGCGACGGTCCCGCTCGCCCCGCGTTTCACCCCGGCCCCGGCCAACCCGACCGCCCGCGCGGACCAGGCCCGCATCCAGTCACTGGTGTCGTTCGGCCCCACGGCCGGCAACCCGTCCCAAGGCTCGGTCACCGCCGACTACTACGCCCTCACCCACTGGGCGTACATCGACGAGCTGGTGTTCTGGGGTGGCTCTTCGGGCGAGGGGCTGATCCTGGCGCCGAACGCGCCGATCGTGGACGCCGCGCATCGCCACGGCGTCCCGGTCCTCGGCAACATCTTCCTGCCGCCCGTCGCCTACGGCGGGCAGCTGCAGTGGACGCGTGACCTGGTGCGCAAGGACGCGGCCGGGCGGTATCCGCTGGCCGATCGGCTGGTCGCGGTCGCGGCGGCGTACGGATTCGACGGGTGGTTCGTCAACGCCGAGACGAGCGGCGGGAACACCGCGCTCGGGGCGGACATGCTCGGCTTCCTGCGTGAGCTCAAGACGCTCGCCAAGGCCAAGGGGCAGCGGGTCACCTGGTACGACTCGATGACCGTGAACGGGACCGTGAGCTGGCAGGGCGCGCTCAACTCCCAGAACGAGGCGTTCTTCCAGGCCGCCGACGACATGTTCGTCGACTTCCGCTGGACGGCGGCAAAACTGACGTCCTCGGGGCAGCGAGCCCGGCAACTGGGTCGTGACCGCTACGAGTTGTGGGCGGGCGTCGACGTCGAGGCGAACGGCTGGAACACGTCCGTGAACTGGGACGCGTTCGTGCCCCGCGACAAGGCGCATGTCGTCTCGGTCGGCTTCTACCGGCCCGAGTGGACGCGCAACCATCTGCCGGCGGACGGCCGGACTCCGGGTGACTTCCACGCCGCCGACGACCGGTTCTGGACCGGGCGGTCACTGGATCCCTCGCGGCCGGACGGCACCGACAGCTGGCGGGCACCGGCCGTCTCGGTCGCCGACCGGTCGACGGTGACCTCCGTGCCGTTCGCGAGCGTGTTCAACACCGGGCACGGGCTGCGCTGGTACGAGGACGGGAAGGTGACGTCGGACGCGCCCTGGAACCACCTGGGCCTGCAGGACCGGCTGCCGTCCCGGCGCTGGGTCGTGCACACGGACGGCCGGCGCCCCGCGGTGACCTTCGACTTCGCGGACGCCTGGCGAGGCGGGAGCAGTGTGCTCATCGCCGGTGAACCGGACCGGCCGACGGTTGTGGACGTGTACGCGACCCGGCTGCCGGTCACCGCGGACACGGTCGTCGAGCTGACCCATCGCACCGACACGGGCGCCGTGCGCGTCGAGCTCGCCGTCGCCACCGCCGAGCCCGCCACACCGGGGGCGACACCGCCGTACACCTACTTCCCCGTGAGTTCGGCCGACGGCTGGCGGACCTCGACCGTACGGCTCACCGGGCTGACCGGCACCGTGCGCGCGATCGGTGTCCGGCTCACCGCGGCCGACGGCGGTCCCGTGCGGTGGCGGCTCGGCGGCCTCGCGTTCCGCACGACCACGCAGACGCCCGCCGCACCCGCCGACTTCCGTGTCACCGGCGCCTCGGGCGGCGACCTGCGCCTGGCCTGGAGCCCCGCACCCGGCGACGTACGCCACTACACCGTCCACCGCCTCCTCCCGGACGGCACCCGGCGCTTCCTCGGCGGCACCTGCCAGCGCGCCTACTTCGTCGGCGGCCTGCGACCCGAACCGGGCGAACAGGCGGCACGGTTCGAACTGCGTGCCGTAGGGGAGCTCTACACCACGTCGGCCCCCGTGACCGTCACCCACCGCTGGTAACCCCCCGCCCGGACGACCTACGGAGCACCCGCATGCATGACGACCGCAACCTGGTCGAAGCCCGCCTCAAGCGCGTCCTCGACGAGCGCGTCCGCCCCGCCGTGTACCCCGAGTCCGTGCCGCTGGACGTGGCGGTGTGGCACGCGCCCGGCGAGCCGGTGCCCGTCGCCGAAGGGCTCGCGGCCGAACCCGAGCCGATCGAGGTGGGCGCCCGCTGGGGTGCTCCGTGGGGCACCAGCTGGTTCCGGGTCACCGGGACCGTGCCCGAGGCGTGGGCCGGGAGGACCGTCGAGGCCCTGCTCGACCTCGGGTTCGACGAGAACATGCCCGGCTTCCAGTGCGAGGGCCTGGTCTACCGGCCCGACGGCACCCCGGTGAAGGGCCTCAACCCGCGCAACCAGTGGGTGCGTATCGGCGCCCCCGTGGAGGGCGGCGAGGAGGTACGGCTGCACATCGAGGCGGCCTCCAACCCCGTCATCCTCGACTACCACCCCTTCCTGCCCACCCGGTTGGGCGACAAGGAGACCGCCGGCAGCGAACCCCAGTACACGCTGACCCGTATGGACCTCGCCGTCCTCGACGAGACGGTGTGGCAGCTCGTGCTCGACCTGGAGGTGCTGGGCGAGCTGATGGCCGAGCTGCCGGTGGAGTCGGCGCGGCGCTGGGAGATCCTGCGGGCGGTGGAGCGGGCGCTCGACGCGATCGACCTGCAGGACGTGAACGGCACAGCGGCACGGGCACGGGAACGACTCACCGACGTCCTCGCCACGCCCGCCGTGCCGTCCGCCCACCGCGTCAGCGCCGTCGGGCACGCGCACATCGACTCGGCGTGGCTGTGGCCGCTGCGCGAGACCGTGCGCAAGGTGGCCCGTACGACCTCCAACATGACCGCGCTCATCGAGGACGAGCCCGACTTCGTCTTCGCCATGTCGCAGGCACAGCAGTGGGCGTGGGTGAAGGAGCACCGGCCCGAGGTGTGGGCGCGGGTGAAGAAGGCCGTCGCGGACGGACGGTTCGTGCCGGCGGGCGGGATGTGGGTGGAGTCGGACACCAACATGCCGGGCTCGGAGGCGATGGCCCGGCAGTTCGTGCACGGCAAGCGGTTCTTCCTCGACGAGTTCGGCATCGAGAACGACGAGGCCTGGCTCCCCGACACCTTCGGCTTCGCCGCCGGACTGCCGCAGATCATCAAGGCGGCCGGCTCCAAGTGGCTGCTGACCCAGAAGATCTCCTGGTCCCAGACCAACAAGTTCCCGCACCACACCTTCCTGTGGGAGGGCATCGACGGCACCCGGATCTTCACCCACTTCCCGCCCGTCGACACCTACAACTGCTCCATGAAGGGCAGCGAGATCGCCCACGCGGCCCGCAACTTCAAGGACAAGGGCGTCGCCCGGCACTCCCTGGCCCCCACCGGCTGGGGCGACGGAGGCGGCGGCACCACCCGCGAGATGATCGCCAAGGCCGCACGGCTGCGGGATCTGGAGGGCTCCGCCACCGTCGTCTGGGAGACCCCGGACGCCTTCTTCCGGAAGGCCGAGGCCGAATACCCCGACGCGCCTGTCTGGGTCGGCGAGCTCTACCTCGAACTCCACCGCGCCACCCTCACCAGCCAGGCCAGGACCAAGCAGGGCAACCGCCGCAGCGAACACCTCCTGCGCGAGGCCGAGCTGTGGGCCGCCACGGCCGCCGTACGCACCGGATTCCCCTATCCGTACGAGGAGTTGGACCGCATCTGGAAGACGGTGCTGCTGCACCAGTTCCACGACATCCTGCCGGGGTCCTCCATCGCGTGGGTGCACCGGGAGGCGCGGGCGACGTACGAGCGACTCGAAGGTGAGCTGAACGCGATCATCGAGGCCGCCCAGCGGGCCCTGGCGGGCGAGGGCGAGACCGAGCTCGTCTTCAACGCCGCCCCGCACCCACGCGCCGGGGTACCGGCGGGCGGGGCACGGCCCCCGGTGACCGAGGGCCGGACGGCACTCACCCCGCGCGCGGACGGCGGCTTCGTCCTCGACAACGGCCTGCTGCGGATCGAGATCGACGCCCGGGGCCTGGTCGTTTCCGCGTACGACATCGAGGCCGACCGCGAGACGATCGCGCCGGGCGGGGCCGCGGGCCTCCTCCAGCTCCACCCCGACTTCCCGAACATGTGGGACGCGTGGGACGTCGACGAGTTCTACCGCAACACGGTCACCGATCTGACCGACCTGGACGAGATGGTGCCCGAGGGTGACGGCGTGCGGATCGTCCGCTCCTTCGGCGACTCCCGGGCCGTCCAGGTGCTGTCGCTCGCGCCGGGGGAGGGTCGGCTGCTGTTCGACACCGAGGTCGACTGGCACGAGACGGAGAAGTTCCTGAAGCTGGCCTTCCCGCTCGACGTGCACGCGGAACGGTACGCGTCGGAGACCCAGTTCGGGCACTTCCACCGCCCCACCCACACCAACACCAGCTGGGAGGCCGCCAAGTTCGAGGCCTGCAACCACCGTTTCGTCCATGTGGCGGAGCCGGGCTGGGGCGTCGCCGTCGTCAACGACTCGACGTACGGCCACGACGTGACCCGCACGGTCCGTACCGACGGCGACCTCGGTACGACCACCACGCTCCGCGTCTCCCTGCTGCGTGCCCCGCGTTTCCCGGACCCCGAGACCGACCAGGGCGTCCACCGCTTCCGGCACGCCCTGGTGCCGGGCGCCGATGTCGGGGACGCGGTGCGCGAGGGCTGGCGGATCAATCTGCCGGAGCGGCGGATCACCGGTGCCGGGGAGGTGGCTCCGCTGGTGACGGTGGACCGGGACGCGGTCGTGATCACGGCCGTCAAGCTGGCCGACGACGGCAGCGGGGACCTGGTGGTGCGCCTCCACGAGGCCCACGGCGGCCGGGTACGGGCCACGCTGACCGCGGACTTCGAGGTCGCGGACGTCACGGCGACGGACCTGTTGGAGCGCCCGTTGCCCGAGCCGCCGCCGACCCGCGACGGCCGTCGAGTCGCCCTGCGCCTGCGGCCATTCGAACTGGTGACGTTGCGGCTGCGACGGTCCCGGGTCCACTGACGGCGACGAGCGGCGCGCCGTCGTGAAGTGGACGGCAACTGGACTCACAATCAAGGAGGTTGGCGTCACATTCGCGCCTTGGAGGCACGTATGAAGCTTGTCACGCGAGCCCAGCTCGGCTGGCCCGCATCCGCCGCACCCACGCAGACTTCCACCAAGGGCGTGAAGGTCCACTACGAAGGCACGACGGTCAGCGCCGAACTCCTCGACGACCACGACCTCTGCGTCGCCGAGTGGAAGTCGATCCGGGCATCCCATCTGGCGAACAAGCAGGAGAACTACTCGGACATCGCCTACAACTACGGCGCCTGTCCGCACGGTTACCTCCTGGAGGGCCGTGGCCTCGGCAAGCGCACCGGGGCGAACGGCGACCAGGCCCTCAATCGCGGCCACTACGCGATCGTCGGCCTGGTCGGCGACAAGGGGCTCACCAAGCCCACGGACGCGATGCTGGGTGCGATCCGCGACGGCATCGAGCTGCTGCGCCGCCACGGCGCCGGCAAGGAGATCAAGGGCCACAGGGACGGCTTCGCCACGGCCTGCCCGGGGAAGCACCTGTACGCCTGGGTGGAGAAGGGCGCCCCGAGGCCCGGCGGTTCGACGACCGTGCCGGGCCCGCGGGCGGTGATCGACGTGTCGAAGGTGATCGCCGCGGCCCTGCACGACCCGGCCAAGTCCGGCACTCCGGTGTCGTACACGGGCGTGAAGGCCGTGGAGAAGGCGCTCGTCGCGGAGGGCCTCCTGGAACCGAGGTTCGCGGACGGCCACTTCGGCACCACGACCGTCAAGGCCTACGCCGCCTGGCAGCGCCGCTGCGGCTACTCGGGCGACGACGCCAACGGCATCCCCGGCCAGGCGTCCCTGGAGAAGCTCGGACGGGAGCACGGCTTCGACGTGAAGCCGTAGCGGGAGCGGTCGCCGTACGGCCGGGCGGCGATCAGCCGCCCAGCTGTGCCCGCAGCCACTCCTCCACCTCGCCCACGTGCGCGGCCGCCGCGGCCCGCGCCGCCTCCGGGTCGCGGGCGATCAGGGCGCGGTGGATCGCGGCGTGCTCACGTCGGGTGCGGGTGAAGGCACCCTCCTCCTGGTAGCCGCGCCAGACGCGGGCACGGAACGTGCGGGAGGACAGGCCCTCCAGGATCGCCGCCATGGTCTCGTTGCCGGCGGCGACCGCGATCTCGCGATGGAAGGCCAGGTCGTGGGCGAGGATCTCCTCGGGGTCCTCCGTGGCGTTCATCGCCGTCAGATGCTTCTCGACCTCCGCGAGCTGGTCAGGGGTGATCCGGGCCGCCGCCAGCGCGGTCGCCGTCGACTCCAGGATGCGGCGCACCTCCAGCAGTTCCACCAGACGCGGGCCCCTGGACAGGTCGGCGACCACGCCGAACGTCTCCAGCAGGTCGCCGGCCTCCAGCTGGGTGACATAGATGCCCGAACCGTGCCGGGCCTCCAGCACGCCCAGCACCGTGAGCGCGCGGATCGCCTCGCGCATCGAGCTGCGGGAGATGCCGATCCGGGCGGCCAGATCGCGCTCGGTGGGCAGTCGCTGGCCGGGCTCCAGCCGCCCCTCCGCGATCAGTGCCTTGATCTGCTCGATGGCGCGCTGCGTCACGGTGCCCTTCTGCGGGGCTGTCTCGTCGTCCACGCCGTTCCTCCCGTCGCCCGAGGCGTCTGCCCGCGCCCGGTGAGCGGCAGTCTAATCACCAGGTTGGTCGGACCACTACGGTTTGGTCCGACCACTACGGCTTGAAACCGCGAAAATCTGCCCCCGAAGGGTGTTGTATCGCCGAAGTGGTCTGATAAATATGCGGTCATCCGCTCGAACCAAGTGCACGAACACGCTCAACGAGGAGCCGCCAGATGCCCGGCACGACAGCGCGGAAGCAGAACAGGTCACGGATGGTCAGGACGGTGTGCGCGGTCGCCGGCGCCTCGCTCGCGCTAGCCGCGTGCGGCAGCACCAAGGACACCGGCGCCGCCGGGGCCGAAGGCGGCGGCAGCGGCAAGGTCGGGGTGATTCTGCCCCTGCTGACCTCGCCGTTCTGGCAGTCGTACAACGACTACGTGCCGAAGATGGCCGACTCCGAAGGCGTCGACACGCTCAAGACGGTCAACTCCAACAGTGACCCGTCCCAGCAGATCACCGACATCAACAACCAGCTCAACCAGGGCGTCAAGGGCCTCGTCGTCGCCCCGCTGGACAGCGCCGCCATCGAGGCCGGCCTCGACCAGGCCGAACGCAAGGGCGTACCGGTCGTCGCGGTCGACGTGGCGCCGGACAAGGGCAAGGTCGCGATGGTGGTGCGCGCGAACAACGTCGCGTACGGCGAGAAGGCCTGCGACTACCTCGGCGAGAACATCTCCGGCGGCAAGGTCGTGCAGATCATGGGCGATCTGGCCTCCGTCAACGGCCGCGACCGCTCCGAGGCCTTCCGCGCCTGTGTGAAGAAGAAGTACCCCAAGCTGAAGGTCCTGGAGATCCCCGCCAAGTGGGAGTCCGACACCGCGGCCTCCAAGCTCGACACCCTCCTCAACGCCAACCCCGACATCAAGGGCATCTACATGCAGGCGGGCGGCGTCTACCTCGCGCCCACCCTGCAGACCCTGAAGTCCAAGGGGATGCTGAAGAAGGCCGGGCAGTCCGGGCACATCGCCATCGTCTCCAACGACGGCATCCCGCAGGAGTTTGACGCCATCCGCAAGGGCGAGATCGACGCGACCGTCTCCCAGCCCGCCGACCTGTACGCCAAGTACGGCATGTACTACATCAAGGCGGCGATGGAGGGGAAGACGTTCGAGCCGGGCCCGACGGACCACGACTCGACCATCGTGAAGCTGCCCAGCGGCATCCTGGAGGACCAGCTGCCCGCCCCGCTGGTCACCAAGGACAACGTCGACGACCCCAAGCTCTGGGGCAACACGGTCAAATGACGACGCCACTCGTTGAGGCGCGGGACATCGTCAAGCGCTACGGACCCACCACCGCCCTCGCCGACGGCCGGCTCACCGTCCTGCCCGGCGAGTCGCATGCCCTCGTCGGACGCAACGGCGCCGGCAAGTCGACCCTGGTCAACATCCTCACCGGGCTCCAGGCCGCCGACGAGGGCGAGGTCCGCTTCGACGGCGAGCCCGCGCCCCCGCCGGCCGACCGCGACGCCTGGCGCCGCAAGGTGGCCTGCGTCTACCAGAAGTCCACCGTGGTCCCCGAGCTGACGGTCGCGGAGAACCTGTACATCAACCGGCAGCCCCTCCAGCGCGGCTTCATCAGCTGGCGCAGGCTGCGCACCGAGGCCGCCGAACTCCTGGCCACCTGGGACGTGCACGTCGACCCCGAGGCCCGTACCGCCGACCTCAAGGTCGAGGACCGCCAAATGGTCGAGATCGCCCGGGCGTTGAGCTTCGGCGCCCGGTTCATCATCCTCGACGAGCCGACCGCCCAGCTCGACAAACGCGAGATCGAGCGGCTGTTCACGCGGATGCGGGCGCTGCAGGCCTCCGGGGTCACCTTCCTGTTCATCTCGCACCATCTGCAGGAGGTGTACGAGGTCTGCCAGACCGTCACGGTCCTGCGCGACGCCCGCTGGATCACCACCGCCCCGGTCGCCGAACTCCCGCGCCGGGCGCTGGTGGAGGCCATGGCGGGGGAGTCCCTCGAGGCCATCGCGGAGCAGGCGGTGGACCCCGGGGACGTCGACCACGGCGCCCCCGTCCTGCTGGAAGCCCGCGGGCTCACCTCACCGGCGTACCGGGACATCGATCTCACCGTCCGCCGCGGCGAGGTCGTCGGACTCGCCGGGATCAGCGGCAGCGGCAAGGTGGAGCTCGCCGAGTCCTTCGCGGGGCTGCACACGCCGACCGACGGGACCGCGCAACTGGACGGAGAGCGGCTGCCGTTCGGCGATGTGCAGGCCGCGCTGAAGGCCGGCGTCGCCTGTGTGCCCCGTGACCGGCACGACCAGGGCCTGGTCGCCGGCATGACCATCGGCGACAACGCCACCATGAGCGTCCTCGACCGACTCGGCCGCTTCGGCTTCGTGGGCACCGAACGCAAGCGCCGCTTCGCCAACGCCCTGATCGACCGTCTCGACATCCACACCGAAGGCCCCGACCAGCCCGTCTCCGACCTGTCCGGCGGCAACGCGCAGAAGGTCGTCATGGCCCGCGCGCTGGCGTCCGACCCCCGGCTGCTCGTGCTGATCAACCCCACCGCGGGCGTCGACGTGAAGTCCAAGGAATCCCTGCTGGCCCGCGTGGACAGCGCCCGCGACGACGGCATCGCCGTACTCGTCGTCTCCGACGAACTCGACGACCTGCGGCGCTGCGACCGCGTCCTCGTCCTGTTCCACGGCCGTGTCGTCGCCGAGCACCCGGCGGGCTGGCGCGACCACGAGCTGATCGCCTCCATAGAAGGAGTGGACCATGGCTGACACCAAGGCCCCACCGGTTACGCCCGTCAAGGTCCCCGATGCCCGCGCGGCCAGGGCGGTCCTGCTGCGCCGCGCCCGTGAACTCGCCCTGGTGCCAGCCCTGTTGCTCCTGATGGTGCTCGGCGCCGTCGTCAACGACTCGTTCCTGACCGAGCGCAACCTGATCTCGATCCTCGGCGCCTCCGCCGCCCTCGCCATGGTCGTACTGGCCGAGTCGCTGGTCCTCATCACCGGCAAGTTCGACCTGTCCCTCGAATCCGTCGTCGGCATCGCACCCGCCGTCGGCGCGCTGCTCGTGCTGCCCGCCGCCCAGTCCGGCTGGGGCACCGAACTCCCCGCCGCCCTCGCGCTGCTGGCGGTCCTGGTGGTGGGCGCGGCCGTGGGTGCCTTCAACGGCATCCTGGTCGTGAAGTTCAAGCTCAACGCGTTCATCGTGACACTGGCGATGCTGATCGTCCTGCGCGGTCTGCTGGTCGGCGCGACCAAGGGCAAGACGCTGTTCGGGATGCCCGACAGCTTCTACTCCCTCGCCACCACGACCTTCCTGAGCATCCCGATGTCGGTGTGGCTCGCGGCGGCCGCCTTCGCCGTCGCCGGGTTCGTGCTGAAGTACCACCGCATCGGCCGCGCCCTGTACGCCATCGGCGGCAACGCGGACGCCGCCCGCGCGGCCGGCATCCGGGTCGAGCGGGTGATGCTCGGCGTGTTCGTCGTCGCGGGCACCCTCGCGGCCGTCGGCGGGATCATCCAGACGGGCTATGTCGGCGCGATCAGCGCCAACCAGGGCAACAACATGATCTTCACCGTGTTCGCGGCCGCGGTGATCGGCGGCATCAGCCTGGACGGCGGCAAGGGCACCATGTTCGGCGCCCTGACCGGCGTACTCCTGTTGGGCGTCGTACAGAACCTGCTCACCCTCGCCCAGGTCCCGTCGTTCTGGATCCAGGCCATCTACGGCGGAATCATCCTGGTCGCCCTCATGATCGCCCGTGTGACGACGGGCCGCGCCCAGGACTGACCGCGCCGTCCCCGCCACCGACCGAAAGGCCCTCTGTGTCCCCGACCTCCGGCACCCCCGGTGCCAGCGTCCGCGTAACCGCGGTCGACACCTATGACATCCGCTTCCCCACCTCGCGCGAACTCGACGGCTCCGACGCGATGAACCCGGACCCCGACTACTCGGCCGCGTACGTCGTGCTGCGCACCGACGGGGCCGACGGCCACGAGGGGCACGGGTTCACCTTCACCATCGGGCGGGGCAACGAGGTCCAGGTCGCCGCGATCGAGGCGCTGCGCGGCCATGTCGTGGGCCGGTCCGTCGACGAGCTGTGCGCCGACCCGGGGACCCTCAACCGCGATCTGATCGGCGACAGCCAGCTGCGCTGGCTCGGCCCCGAGAAGGGCGTGATGCACATGGCGATCGGCGCGGTCATGAACGCCGTGTGGGACCTCGCCGCCAAGCGCGCCGGCAAGCCCCTGTGGCGCCTGCTCGCCGACGCCGACCCGGAGTGGATCGTCCGTCAGATCGACTTCCGGTACCTCACCGACGCGCTCACGCCCGACGAGGCGCTGGCCATCCTGCGCCAGGGCCGCGAGGGCGCGCGGGAGCGCATCCCCCGGCTGCTGGAGCGCGGCTACCCCGCCTACACCACCTCCGCCGGCTGGCTCGGCTACGACGACGACAAGCTCACCCGGCTCGCCGCCCGGGCCGTCGCCGACGGCTTCCGGCAGATCAAGCTGAAGGTCGGCGCCGACCTGGAGGACGACGTGCGGCGCTGCCGCGTCGCCCGCTCGGTCGTCGGGCCGGACATCCGCATGGCGATCGACGCCAACCAGCGCTGGGACGTGGCCGAGGCGATCCGCTGGACCAAGGCCCTCGCCGAGTTCGATCCGTACTGGATCGAGGAGCCCACCAGCCCCGACGACGTCCTCGGCCATGCGGCGATCCGGAAGGCCGTCGCCCCGGTGAAGGTGGCCACCGGCGAGCATGTGCAGAACCGGGTCGTCTTCAAGCAACTGCTCCAGGCCGGCGCCCTCGACGTCGTCCAGATCGACGCGGCCCGCGTCGGCGGCGTCAACGAGAACCTCGCCATCCTGCTGCTCGCCGCCAAGTTCGGGGTGCCGGTCTGCCCGCACGCGGGCGGTGTCGGGCTGTGCGAACTCGTCCAGCACCTGTCGATGTTCGACTACGTGGCGGTCACCGGCACCACCGAGGACCGTGTCATCGAGTACGTCGACCATCTGCACGACCACTTCCTCGACCCGGTGGTGATCAGGGAAGGTCACTACACGGCACCCACCGCGCCGGGCTTCTCGGCCGCCATGCGACCCGAGTCGATCGCGCGGTACACGTTCCCGGACGGCGCCTTCTGGGCCGCCGACCTCCAGACACAGAAGAAGGGGCACGCGGCATGAGCGACTTCGAGGGTCTCAAGGCGCTGGTGACGGGAGGCGCCTCCGGCATCGGCCGGGCCACGGCCGAACTCCTCGCCGCGCGCGGTGCCCAGGTCGCAGTCCTCGACCTGGACCCGTCGACCGTCGAGAAGCCGCTGCTCCCCTTCCGCGCCGACGTCACCGACGACGCCTCCGTACGCGAGGCCGTCGCGGCCGCCGCCGCCGGCCTCGGCGGACTGGATGTGCTGATCAACAACGCCGGCATCGGCGCCCAGGGCACCGTCGAGGACAACGACGACGCCGAATGGCACCGGGTCATGGACGTCAATGTCGTCGGCATGGTGCGTGTCGCGCGCGCCGCCCTGCCCCAGCTGCGCCGCTCCACGCACGCGGCGATCGTGAACACCTGCTCCATCGCCGCCACGGCCGGGCTCCCGCAGCGGGCGCTGTACAGCGCGACCAAGGGTGCCGTGTACTCACTCACCCTCGCCATGGCCGCCGACCACATCCGCGAGGGCATCCGCGTCAACTGCGTCAACCCCGGCACGGCGGACACCCCCTGGGTCGGCCGCCTGCTCGACTCCGCCGCCGACCCGGCCGCCGAGCGCGCCGCCCTGGAGGCCCGCCAGCCCACCGGCCGCCTCGTCTCCGCCGACGAGGTCGCGGGTGCCATCGCCTACCTGGCGAGTCCGCTCTCCGGTGCCACGACCGGCACCGCCCTCGCCGTGGACGGCGGCATGCAGGGCCTGCGCCTGCGGCCGGTGAGCCAGTGAGCATCCCCCGGGGACTCGGCTTCGGAGCCGCCGTCATCGGCAACCTCTACACCCAGGTCACCGACGAGCAGGCGCACGAGGCGGTGTCCGCCGCCTGGCAGCGCGGCATCCGCTACTACGACACGGCACCCCACTACGGCCTCGGGCTGTCCGAACGCCGCCTCGGCGCGGCCCTGCGCGAGCACCCGCGTGAGGAGTACACGGTCTCCACCAAGGTGGGCCGCCGCCTGGAACCACAGGCCGATGCCGGCGACGACCTGGCGAACGGCTTCGCCGTCCCCGCCGCGTACCGCCGCGTCTGGGACTTCAGCGCGGACGGCGTACGACGCACCCTGGAAGCCAGTCTGGAACGGCTCGGCCTGGATCGCGTCGACGTCGTCTACCTCCACGACCCCGACGACCACGCCGAGCAGGCCTTCCGGGAGGGCTACCCGGCGCTGGAGAGGCTCCGCTCGGAGGGTGTGGTCGGCGCGATCGGCGCGGGCATGAACCAGGCGGAGATGCTCACCCGCTTCGTCCGCGACACGGATGTCGACGTGGTGCTGTGCGCGGGCCGCTACACGCTGCTCGACCAGAGCGCGCTCACGGAACTGCTGCCCACAGCCGTGGAGCGAGGCGTCTCGGTGATGATCGGCGGTGCCTTCAACTCGGGTCTGCTCGCGGATCCCAAGCCGGGGGCGACGTACAACTACGCCGAGGCACCGGCCGATTTGCTGGACCGGGCCGTACGCATGAAGGAGGTCGCGGGACGCCACGGCATCACCCTGCGCGCCGCCGCGCTGGCCTTCTGCATGGCACATCCGGCGGTGGCGAGCGTTCTGGTGGGCGCCCGCTCGGCCGATGAAGTCCACGACTGCGTCGATCAGTTCACCACACCGGTCCCCGCAGCCTTCTGGCAGGAGCTACGGGACACCGGACTCCTGGTCACCGAGGAGCCGTCATGAGAGTCGCCCTGCACACCAAGGTCCGCGCGGACCGCGTCGCCGAGTACGAGGCGGCCCACCGCGAGGTCCCCGAGGAACTCACGAACGCCATCCGGGCCGCCGGTGCGACCTCCTGGACGATCTGGCGCAGCGGCACCGACCTCTTCCACGTTCTGGAGTGCGAGGACTACGGCCGACTCCTCGCCGAACTGGAGAAGCTGCCGGTCAACGTGGCCTGGCAGGCCCGTATGGCCGAACTGCTCGACGTGGTGCACGACTACTCCGACGAGGGCGCGGACGCCGGGCTGCCCGTCGTATGGCAGCTGCCGTGACCGTCGTCGACGCCCACCACCATGTCTGGGACCTTTCGGTGCGCGACCAGGACTGGATCGCGGGCCCCGAACTCCAGCCGCTCCGAAGGAACTTCACGGTCGCCGACCTCGCTCCGGAGGCGGAGGCGGCCGGAGTCGGCCGTACCGTCCTCGTCCAGACGATCACCGTCGCCGAGGAGACACCGGAGTTCCTGGCCCTCGCCGCCGAGCACGAGCTGATCGCGGGCGTCGTCGGCTGGACCGACCTCACCCGCCCGGACGTGGCCGAGGAGCTGGCCCGGCTGCGGGAGCTGCCCGGCGGGGAGTATCTGAAGGGGATCCGCCACCAGGTGCAGGGCGAACCCGACCCGGAGTGGCTGCTGCGCGCGGACGTACGGCGAGGGCTGGCCGCCGTAGCCGAGGCGGGGCTGGTGTACGACCTGGTCGTGCTGCCGCACCAGCTGCCGGCCTGCGTCAAGGCGGCCGCCTCGCTGCCCGAACTCACCTTCGTCCTGGATCACTTGGGCAAACCCCCGATCGCCTCCGGGCGCCGCGAGCCCTGGGCCCGCGACGTCCGCGCCCTCGCCGCGCTCCCCAACACCGTCTGCAAGCTCTCCGGCATGGTCACCGAGGCCGACCTCGCCTCCTGGACGGTCGACGACCTGCGTCCGTACGCCGACGTGGTGCTGGAGGCCTTCGGGCCGCCGCGCCTGATGTTCGGTTCGGACTGGCCGGTGAGCACGCTGGCGGCGACATACGGTCAAGTGCTCGCCACCGCATGGGAGTTGACGGGCGTGTCCGACCGCGAGCAGATCTTCGAGGCGACCGCCACCCGCGTCTACGACCTCTGAGCCACCCCGGCCAGTCTGGTCGGCGGCAGGAACTCCCGCACATACGTCCGCTCCCAGCACGCGCCCGTCTCCCGCAGCTCGCGCCAGGTCGTGTACCGGTAGTGGAAGAGACGGGCGCGGACGTAGCGCGGGGGCGCGTCGGGCGGGAACGGGGAGCGGCGCAGCAGCTTCAGCGTGTCGCGGTCGTTCTCCAGGAGCCGCTCCACCAGGGTGCCGAACCACGAACCGGCGTACGCGGGCGACAGCGCGGCGAACCACATCAACCAGTCCAGGCGCAGATGGTACGGCGCGAACTGCCGCGGCCAGCGCCGGGGATCGCCCGGTTTGCCCTTGAACTCGTACTCCCGCCAGTCCGAGTCCTCGCGCGGTACGTCGTCGGAGGTGCCCTCGATCACGACCTCGTACCGGATCCTGCTGACGCTGCCGAACGCGCCGTAGGTGTTGACCAGGTGGAGCGGGTCGAAGGAGCGGTTCATGATCTGGCGGCGGGAGATCATGTTGGCGACCGGGTGGTAGCTCAGGCCGACGAGGAGCACGGCGACCACGAGGACGACGACCTCGTACCACAGCGGTGTGCCGGGCACCGACGGCGGATCGCTCGGGAACCGGACCGCCGGCAGGGCGAGCACGATGGTGATCCAGTTCAGCCAGGAGAAGTTGCCCGACAGGACCAGCCACAACTGGGTGACGATCATCAGTGAGGCGGCGGCTGTCGCGATCGGCTGCGGGGTGAAGAGGAGGACCGGCACGACGAGTTGGGTGAAGTGATTGGCGGCCACCTCGACCCGGTGCAGGGGCCTCGGCAGATGGTGGAAGAACCAGCTCAGCGGGCCCGGCATCGGCTGGGTCTCGTGGTGGTGGTCCAGACAGGTGAGCTTTCGCCAGCACTCGTCGCCGCGCATCTTGATCAGACCCGCCCCGAACTCGACGCGGAACAGGATCCAGCGCAGCAGGAACAGCACCACGACCGGCGGCGCCACCTCGTCGTTGCCCAGGAAGACGGCGAGGAAGCCGACCTCCAGCAACAGGGACTCCCAGCCGAACGAGTACCAGGTCTGACCGACGTTGACGATCGACAGATACAGCGCCCACGGGATCAGCCACAGCAGCATGGCACCCCACAGGGGCACCACGGAGTCGAGCCCGGCCAGCAGCGCCGCCGACACCGCGCAGCCGGCCCAGGCGCAGGCGGCGAAGAAGCGGTCCGAGTAGTGAAGTTGGAACAGGCTGGGGGCCGCCCTGAAGGGCACCCGCTCGACGAAGCGCGGCACGGGCAGCATGCCGCGCTCACCCATCAGCGCCCGGAACTGAAGGGCCGCCGTCAGGAAGGCGACGAGGTACACGCCGGCCAGAGCCCGCTGGAAGACCAGCCGGCTCGTCCAGTAGTCCGGTGCGACGAACCAGTCCACGGCCGTACCTCTCCTCTCCTCATTGTCGCCCCCCTCGTCCCTTGTGACTCTCCGTATACCACTTCTCCGCTTGCGTAACCCAAGTGAGTGAAGCAGACAATAGTGACGAAATTCCCGACAGGCATTCCCGACAGCAGGCGGGAGGACATGGTGCGGACACCCACCCGAACCATCCTCGCGGCCTGCGCGCTCTCGGCGGCGCTTCTCGTCGCCGGATGCGGCGGCGACGGCGACGAGGGCGCGGCATCGAGCGGGGAGGTCTTCCTCCAGCCCGCGGCGCTCCAAGGGCCGGATCCCTTCACACGCTCCACGGCGACCGCCGCGGCCGTCCCGTCGCCGGTCGCCCGAACGCCGCAGCGGGCGGATTCGGGACGGACCGGGCTCGCCTCCCTGTCGGGCGAGACACCCGGCCTGTACGGCGGCACCCGCGGGGCCGGGAGCTGCGACGTCCGGCGCCAGATCGACGAACTGGCCTCCGACCGGGACAGGGCCCGCGCCTTCGCCCGGACCGTGGGTGTACCGCAGGGGTCCGTCCCCGGCTATCTGCGCGGGCTGACCTCGGTCGTGCTGCGGGCAGACACCCGCGTCACCAACCACGGGTTCCGGGACGGCATCGCGACCAGCTACCAGTCCGTCCTCCAGGCCGGCACCGCCGTCCTGGTCGACCACCACGGAGTGCCCCGCGTCCGCTGCGCCTGCGGCAACCCGCTCGCCCCGCCCGCCGACACCCGGGGCACCCCCGGCACCAGCGGCCGGGCCTGGTCCGGGTACCGGCCGAGTCAGGTGATCGTGGTGGCCCCGGCGACCCGGATGATCACCGACCTCACGATCATCAACATCGCCGACGACACCTGGATCGAGCGGCCGACCGGCCATCGCGGCCACGATCACGACCATGTCGTGGCGCCGACGAAGCCGACGTCTCCGAGCCGGTTCCCGTCGCACTCGCCCTCCGACGGACGCACCTCCCCGCGGAAGCCGCCCGCCAACTGCGTGTCCCCCAAGGCCACCGTCACCCCCGGCGCCACGGACGACATGCGGTCCAGGGCCCCGTCGGAGCCCCACCCCGGCGACTGTCCCACGGCCACCGCCACCGCTCCGCCATCGGCCAACCGGCCCGCGAGCACACGCCCGTCGCCCGAAGAGCCCAGCGCCCAAGAGTCCCGTACGGAGCCGGAGTCCTCCCCGGGCTCCTCTGAGGAGGTCGGCCCCGAGGCCGTCCCGGACGGACCGGACGTGCCCGACGGCGGCGGGCTGATCCCCGACGGCCCGGGCGCGACCGACAGCATCTTCGGCAGCCCCACCGACGTCTTCGACGGCTGACCGACGCCGGGGCGCGGACCGTTCGACGAGCGAAGAGGATTGTGTCGCCCCAGTCGAAGAATCCGGCAATTCCTGGCAAGGTGGGCCCATGGTTGATCGGGGAGCGAGCGCCCTGTCACTCCCGGACGACTGGCCCGCCCACCCGGACCCGATCCTGGCGCTCAACCGCATGGGCACCTTCGACTGGGACCTGGACACCGGTGTGTTCCACATGGACGCCCAGGCCCACGAGGTCTTCGACCTGCGCCCCGACGAATACGACGGCAACCCCGCGACCCTGGCGATCCGGGTGCCGTCGCCGGAGGCCTACCGGCTGGACGGCCTGGTCGCGCAGGCCATGAAGGACGGCAGCGAGAACTACGGCGCCTACTTCCGCATCCGCTGCCGCGACGGGACCATGCGCTGGACCCACACCCAGGGCTACATCCGCCGCGACGAGACGGGCCGGCCCCGCCGCATCGTCGGCGTCGTCCGCGACGCCACCGACGAGCTCGCCGAGAGCGACGAGCGGCGCGAGCAGAGGGTCGACGACGAGGCACGGCGCCAGCAGACCAGCGTCGTCCAGCTCACCACGGCCGCCCTCGCCCACGCCCGCACCATCCAGGACGTCATCGACGTTCTCAAGGACACCCACGGCCTGACCCACCTCGGCGCCAAGAGCCTGGTGATGGGCCTGGTCGAGGCCGGCCGCATCCGGCTGGTCGCCGAGGGCCCCGCCGGCAGCTTCGTGCCCGGCACCCTGATCACCCGGATCGACGAGCAGTACCCGATGAGTGAGGTCGTACGGACCCTCAGCCCGCGCTTCATCGAGTCCCCGGAGGAGTTCGCGGACCGCTACCCGATCCTCTGGCCGAACATCACCGACCTGAACATCACGGCCGCCGCCTACCTGCCGCTGATCGCCCAGGCCCGGCCCATCGGCGCCATCGGTCTGCTCTACAGCGACCGGCGCGGCTTCTCCACCGAGGACCGCAACGTTCTCGTCGCCCTCGGCAGCAGCATCGCGCAGAGCCTGCAGCGGGCCATGTTCTACGAGCAGGAGAAGGACCTCGCCAGCGGCCTCCAGCAGGCCATGCTGCCGCGCACCATCCCCAGCGTCCCCGGCGCCGACATCGCCGTCCGCTACCGCTCGGGCTCCCTCGGCCGGGACATCGGCGGCGACTGGTACGACCTGATCCCGCTGCCGGGCGGCCGGGTCGGCGCCGTCATCGGTGACGTACAGGGCCACGACACACATGCCGCCGCCGTCATGGGCCAGTTGCGGATCGTCCTGCGCGCCTACGCCGCCGAGGGGCACACCCCGGCCACGGTGATGGCCCGCGCCTCCGTGTTCCTGCACGAACTGGACACCGACCGCTTCGCGACCTGCCTGTACGCGGAGGCCGACCTGTCCACCGGGGTCATGCAGGTGGTGCGGGCCGGCCACATCGACCCGCTGATCCGGGATCCGGACGGCGCCTGCCGCCGTGTCTCGGTGGAGGGCGGGCTGCCGCTCGGTCTGTCCGCGGAGTTCGGGCGGCTCGAATACCCGGTCGGCACGATAGAGCTGGACTCCGACCACACCCTCCTGCTGTGCACCGACGGCCTGGTCGAACAGCCCGGCGCCGACCTGGACGACGGCATGCAGACCCTCACCGCGCTCATCGCCGACGGCCCGGCCGACGTAAGGGCCCTCGCGGACCGCCTCATCGACGTGGCCGAGGCGCGCGGCGGCGACGACGACGTGGCCCTGCTCCTGCTGCGCCGCCGCGTCCTTGACGCCCCGCAGGCAGGCGGCCGGCTCCAGCAGCACGTCGCCCCCGGCGACCCCGAGGCCCTCACCGCGGCCCGGCACATGATCCGTGCCGCCGTGCGCGCCTGGGGCGCCGCCGACCGGGCCGACGAGATCGAACTGGTCGCCGACGAGCTGATCACCAACGCCCTGATGCACACCGAGGGCGCCGCCGTCGTGACCCTGCGGGTCCTCACCGGCTCCGAACGCAGGCTGCGCGTCGAGGTCGAGGACTCCTCCAGCGCCCTGCCGCGCCGCCGCGAGGCGGGGGAGTCGGGTGTCTCCGGCCGCGGGCTGCTCCTGGTCGACCTGCTCACGGACGTGTGGGGGGTGGAGGCGCGGGGCGGCGGCAAGGCGGTGTGGTGCGAGTTCATGGTGCCGGAGCGGCCCTGACCGGCGTACGGCATGCAGCGCGTGCGTGAACCCACCCGGCACTGTCGGTGCCGGATGGCACTCTGGACGTATGCCGGAACTCCCCGAGGTCGAAGCGCTCAAGGACTTCCTGACCGACAACCTGGTCGGCCATGAGATCGTCCGTGTGCTGCCCGTGGCGATCAGCGTCCTCAAGACGTACGAGCCCCCGGTCACCGCTGTCGAAGGTCACGAGGTCACCGCCGTACACCGCTACGGCAAGTTCCTGGACCTCCAAACGGCCGACGGCCCCCATCTGGTGACCCACCTGGCCCGCGCGGGCTGGCTGCACTGGAAGGACCAGCTTCCCAGCGGTATGCCCCGCCCCGGCAAGGGACCGCTCGCGCTGCGCGTGGCGCTGGAGACCGGCGCGGGCTTCGACCTGACGGAGGCCGGCACCCAGAAGCGGCTCGCGGTGTACGTCGTCCAGGACCCGCGGCAGGTCCCGGGCGTGGCCCGGCTCGGCCCCGACCCACTCGCCGACGACTTCGACGAGACGAGGTTCGCGGCCCTGCTGAAGGACGAGCGCCGCCAGCTCAAGGGCGCCCTGCGCGACCAGAGCCTGATCGCCGGGGTGGGGAACGCCTACAGCGACGAGATCCTGCACGCGGCCAGGATGTCGCCCTTCAAGCTCGCGGCGTCACTGACCCCCGAGGAGACGGCCCGGCTGTACGACGCCCTGCGGACGACCCTCACCGAGGCGGTCGAGCGTTCGCGCGGGGTCGCGGCCGGCCGCCTGAAGTCCGAGAAGAAGAGCGGCCTGCGTGTCCACGGCCGCACCGGCGAGGCCTGCCCGGTCTGCGGCGACACCATTCGCGAGGTCTCCTTCAGCGACTCCTCGCTCCAGTACTGCCCGACCTGCCAGACGGGCGGGAAGCCGCTGGCGGACCGGAGGATGTCGAGGCTGCTGAAGTAGTGCGCGACCGGACGGCGGGGGAGCGGTTCAGCGGGGTTCGAGCGTCACCAGATGCTCCCCGTCCGAGGTTCGCACCTCGTAGCGCATGATCTCTCCGCTGTGCAGGGCCGACGCGCCCATCATCGTGTTCTCACGGGCGTCGTGGTGCGCGGCGGACCAACTGGTCACGGTCTCCTCCGAGCCGTCCCGGCCGATGGCGACCAGATGGCAGGGGCGGGGGCCCGCGCCGTCCTTCACCTTCAGCTCGACCTGGGTGCCGTAGGCCTCGTCCTCGGTCGTGACCTGCGCCCACACCCCGGACCGCTCGTCGGTCGCCTCGACGACCCGTACGGCCCCGCCGTCACCGCCCGCCATCATCGCGACGCCGGGCGCGGCGAGGGCGATCACCACCGACGCTGCGACGGCGTAGAACGTGCGCCGGCGCAGGGCGCGATGGCGGACCGCCACCGCTTCGAGCAGCCGGTTCAGCATCTGCGGTCCCGGCTTGGCCATGGGGTGGACGAACTGGGGCGTGGCCCGCCGGTACAGCATCAGCTGGCGGGTGATGGGCCCGAACTCGGTCACGTGTGCCGCACAGCGAGGGCACTCCATGAGGTGGTCCTCGAAGCGGAACGCCTCCGCCTCGTTCAGCACGCCGAGCGCGTACGCGGCGACGTCGCGATGCCTCTCCAGGGACCTCATGCCGAATCCTCGTGCCGTTGGGTGCGGGGTGGGTTACTCCTTGCGCCCACTGGTACGCACCAGACAGTCGAATCACTCAAGCCCCGCACAGAATCGCAACCCTGGGATTCGGAGCGGTCGGCGCCGAGGATTGGTCCCAGGAGAAAAGAACTCAAAAAAGATGGATGGCGAGGTGCCCGAGCGGCAGCCCGAGCTGCCACGCCGGCGTCCACACCTTCGGTCCCTCGTCCTCACCGCCCGGGGCGCCGCCGCCCGGTACCGCGTTCAGGTCGGGCGCGAGCAGCTCGGTCTCCTGGAGCCAGCGCCACGCCGCCTCGGCCAGCTCCAGGTCGGGCGCGGGCCCGCCGGACTCGGCCGCCTCGGCCGCGAGTGCCGCCATGCGCTCGCGCACCCAGTCCTGCCACGGCTGGTCGTAGGCCGTCAGCGACAGCCAGGTCTCCAACTGGGTCACCACCCGGATGCCGGAGAGCTCGCCGTCGGTGTCGGACAGGAAGATGGTCAGCGCCAGGGCGTCACGCCCGGCGCGGAACTCGAAGGACGTCGGCGGCATCAGGTCGCCGGTGCGCAGGAGCTCGTCGGCGATGTACTCGGCGTACAACCACGCCATGGGGACGGTCAGTTCACCGCCACCGGTGCCGTCCGTGCTCTCCTGACCTCTGTGCAGCATCCCTTCCTGCCTTCCTCCGGTGAGTGCGTCGCCCTACCCCGGGGCCCTGGGCCGTGGCCCAATCCGGAACACGGATGAGGACAGCCGATTACTCAACCGGGGTGTTCAGCAAGGCGCTTTACGGAGGTTTGACTCGGCCTTCGGTTTCACCGCAGGTCGGCCGCATATCCGGGAAGCACCCGGCGCAGGGCGCGCAGCGCATAGTACGCGCGGGACTTCACCGTACCGGGCGGAATTCCAAGGGTTTCCGCGGCCTCCGCCACACTCGCCCCTTGGAAGTACACGAGCACCAGGACTTCACGGTGCTCCGGAGTGAGTGTCTTCACAGCCTCGCGCACATCGAGCATCTCGGCGGCCCGCTCGGCGTGGTCGGAAATGACACGCGCGTTCTCCAGGATCGCGTCCCCGACCTCCGGCGGCCGTGCCTGCCGTGCCCGCCGCGCGTCGATGGCGAGCCGTCGCCCGACGGTCATCAGCCAGGGCCGTACGGATTCGAAGTCGTCGGCGCGCAGGGCCTCGGGATGCTGCCAGGCGCGCACCAGCGTCTCCTGGACGAGGTCCTCGGCGCGCTGCCGGTCGCCGTCGCAGAGCCGGAGCAGGAGCGCGAAGAGGGGCCGGCCGTGCTCGCGCTGCAGTGCGGCGAGCTCGTGCTCGGCGGTCGTCCCGTTCGTGAGGGTGGTTCCGGCCGTCATGGCCGTATGGCATCGCAGGCGGCAGTTCTCGGACAGGGAGCACGCACGGATCTGCGGCGGACGGTCGATCGCGTCGGCGAACGGTTCGACGAACGGTTCCTTCCGCAACCCGGGGCGAGCCGGACGGGCTAATGGAAGCGGTCGGATTGTTTGCGGGAGTGCTCTATTTCGTACCTATTTTGGTGCGTATATACGACCGCAAGGGGTGAGCTGATGATCGCACGCAGTCGGCTCGTGGCCATCGCTGTCACGGCCGTCCTCGCCGCAGGAGCCGCCTGCCAGGCCCACAACCGCGAGGCCTCGGGACGCCCGGCCCCCTCCGCCGGCACCCGCGGCTTCACCCTCGTCGCCTCCGGCGACGTCGTCCCGCACACCCCGATCATCGACCGCGCGCGCTTCGACGCGGGCGGCAGGGGATACGACTTCCGCCCGATGTTCGCCGGCGTCCAACCCGTGGTCTCCCGCGCCGATCTGGCGCTGTGTCATATGGAGACCGTCTACGGAGAGAACGGCGAGTACACCGGCTACCCCCTCTTCAAGTCCCCGCCGGAGGTCGCCCGGGGTCTCGCCGCCACCGGCTACGACGGCTGCTCCACCGCCTCCAACCACAGTCTCGACGACGGCGCCGCCGGCATTCTGCGCACCCTGAACGCCCTCGACCGGGTGAAGGTGCGGCACGCCGGCACGGCCCGCGCCGAGGGTGAGGCGCGCAGTGTGACGGTGCTGCGCGCGGGCCAGGCCAAGGTCGCGCACCTCGCGTACACCTTCGGTGTGAACGGCCTTCCGCTCCCGCCTGGGCAGCCCTGGGCTGTGAACCTGATCGACCGGGAGAAGATCCTCGCGGAGGCCCGGGCCGCCCGGAAGGCGGGCGCCGACGTGGTCGTCGTATCGATGCACTGGGGCACCGAATGGCAGGACGCCCCCGACGACGAACAGGTGAAGCTGGCCCGCGAACTCACCGCCGCCCGCTCCGGCGACCGCCCCGACATCGACCTGATCCTCGGCACCCACGCCCATGTCCCGCAGGCGTACGAGAAGGTCAACGGCACCTGGGTGGTCTACGGCATGGGCGACCAGGTCGCCGGCGCGATGTACAACCAGCAGGGCGTGCAGGACCCGCGCGCCAACCAGTCCACCCTCGCCCGCTTCACCTTCGCCCCGCCGAGCCGGGCCGGCGGCCGCTGGGAGGTGTCGAAGGCCGAGTTCATCCCGCAGCTGTTCGACATCGACGCCGGGCGCGTGCTCAATCTCAACCGGTCCATCGCCCAGGGCGCCGAACTGCGGGGCGTACGGGACCGGATCCGGGAGGTCGTGCTGAGCCGGGGCGCGGGGGAGGACGGGTTGGAGATGGGGGAGTAGGCAGGGAAGCAGGCGCGGGAGCGGGTCAGTCCACGTCCACGTGGTCGAAGGTCTTCAGCATCTCCTTGAGCACGCGCACGCACGCCCGGAGCTCGGCGTCGGTCAGCTCGCCGGCGACCTGCCGGTTCAGGGTGTGCTCGCGCGCGAGGATCGCGGTGATGACGGCCTCGCCCTCATCCGTGATCCGGATCAGCGAGGAGCGCTGGTGCGCGGGATTGGGTGTGGCCTCGACCCAGCCCCTGGCCATCGCGTCGTTGACCATACGCTGCACGAACTGCCGGGTCAGCGCCATGACCCGGCCCATCTGAGGCACCGTCATGGGCCCGTATCTGCGCAGCAGCACCAGAACGGAGCGCACGCCGACTGACACCCCCTCGACCTCCTCGCCCTGCTCGAGCTTGCGCAGGCCGCGCCGGTAGAGCGCGCCGATCAGGTCGAACACCTCGCTGACCCGGTGACCGAGATCGTCGGGGGAGAGGGGCGTGTTGGAGTCGTCCACCGGGCCATCATGACACCTGGGTTGCCAAACTCTCCAGAGAATGACACCTTGGTTGTCATGACGACAGCAACGACAGCTACGACTGCTTCGGATCTGCGCTTCTTCGCCTCCCCGGACGGCGACCTCGCCTACCGCGACGCCGGGGCCGGGGACCTCGTGGTGCTGGTGCACCCCGGGTACGTCGACCACCGTGTCTTCGACGACCAGATACCGGCCCTGGTCTCCGCCGGTCACCGCGTCATCGCGGCCGATGTGCGCGGCCATGGCTTCTCCGCCAACGCGAGCAAGCCGTTCCGGTGGGCCGACGACCTCGGCGGTCTGCTGCGCCATCTCGACGCGGGGCCCGCGGTCCTGGTCGGTGCGTGCATGGGCGCGGCGGTCGTCACCGACACCGCCCTGGAGTACCCCGAGCTGGTGCGCGCGGTGGTCGTCAGCGGCGGTGGGACCAGCGCGTTCGAGCACTCCGACCCGTGGACGCGGGAGCGGGTCGCCGAGTCGGCACGCATGCTGGGCGCCGGCGATGTCGCCGGCTGGGTCGAGGCCTTCGCCAAGAACGTGGCCGGACCGCACCGCGCCGTGGACGAGGTGGACCCCGACGCCGTGCGCAGGATGCGGGAGATGGCGATGCACACCGTCGCCAAGCACACCGCCGACGAGAAGGACTGGTACGTGCCCCTCGCCGACCCGTGGAGCAGGGTGCCGGAGATCGACGTACCCGTCCTCGCCGTCCATGGCGCGCTCGACGCGGACGACGGCATCGAGATGGCCGAGCGGCTCGTCCGCAGCGTCCGAAACGGCCGCTCGGTGACCATCGAGGACACCGGGCACTTCCCCAACCTGGAGAAGCCCGAGGCCTTCAACCGGATCCTGCTCGACTTCCTGCGGACCCTGTGACGCCGTCGCCTCAGCGCGCGATCACGTAACTCAGGCCCCGCGCGCTGAGCGACGCCGGCTCTACGGCACCACCGTCACCGGCCACCGCCCGGCCTTGACCAGCCGGATCGCGACGGAACCCACGATCCGGTGCCCGGCCTGCTCCGACGCGCCCACCACCACCGCGTCCGCCTTCAGATCGTCCGCCGCCTTCACCAGACCGTTGTAGGGGTCGCCCTGGAAGGTGTGGAACTCCCAGCGGACGTCGAACGTCCCCTTGAGCCGCTCGGTCGCGTCCCGGATCTGGGCGATCAGATCCTCGGCGATCTCGCTGGTCGTGTCCGCGACCGGCGCCCCCAGCGCGGCGCCCGCCGTCATCACCGGCTGCACGTACACGAGGGCGAGCAGAGCGTTCTGCCGCCGGGCGAGGCCGGCGGCGTAGGCGGCCGCGCGCATCGAGGAATCCGAGCCGTCCACCCCGACCACGATGACCTTGGGCCCGTCCGTGCCCCGCTCGAACCGGTGCGTGTGCTGTTCCGTCACGGCAGGAGGCTATCGGAAGCCCCAGGTACCGCTCCCGGCCGGGACGCTCGACGGGCGAGGAGGTCTCTTCGAGGAGGGCGCGCGCATCGGCGCCGGACCCGTGCTGCGGCTGTGGCGGCGCCTGTTGCTGTTCTTCTCCAAGTGGTGGCAGCTGGAGGCCCTCTACCGCTCCAACGCCAAGTACAACCCGCAGTGGTTCCCGCGCTTCATCTGCTACGGCGAGGCCGCCTCCCTCGCCCGGATCGGCATGGCGTCCGGCATCGCCGAGGGATTTGTCTCCGTACCTTCCCTGCACAAGCTGCGCAGGAAGGGGCACCCGAGGAACGGACCGCGCCCCGCCACCACCGAAGGACTGCCCTCGCTGGCGGCGCTCGGCCTCGCAGGAGGGGACGGGGCCGGGGCGGACGGGCCGGATGCGGGCCTGCCCGAGCAGGTCCGCATCCGGCACCACACCCTCGACCGCCTGCGCGCCGACGGCGTCGACCCCTACCCGGTCGGCATCCCGGCCCGCACTTACGCCCTCGCCGACGTCCGCACCGGCGAGCAGGTCACCGTCGCCGGGCGGATCATGCTGGTGCGCGACTTCGGCGGCATCGTCTTCGCCCTGCTGCGCGACTGGTCGGGGGACCATCAACTCGCCCTCACCCGCAAGGACTCCGGGGCCTCCCCCGACCGCTTCACCGCCGACACCGACATCGGCGACCTCATCAGCGCCACCGGCCTGGCCGGCGTCAGCGACAAGGGCGAACCGACCGTGTTCGTCACCTCCTGGCAGCTCGTCGGCAAGTGCCTGCGCCCGCTGCCCGACAAGCGCCGCGGCCTCGCCGACCCCGAGGCCAAGGTCCGCATGCGCTATCTCGACCTGGTGTCCAGCCCCGTCGCCCGCGACGTGCTCCGCGCCCGCTCCACCGCGTCCAGGCGCTGCGCCAGGGCCTGCTGCAACGCGGCTACCTGGAGGTCGAGACACCGGTGCTCCAGCAGATCCACGGCGGCGCCAACGCGCGGCCCTTCACCAACCACATCAACGCCTACGACCTCGACCTCAATCTGCGTATCGCGCCCGAGCTGTATCTCAAGCGGCTGTGCGTCGGCGGCGTGGAGAAGGTCTTCGAGATGGGCCGCACCTTCCGCAACGAGGGCGTCGACCACAAGCACAACCCCGAGTTCACGATCCTGGAGGCCTACCAGGCGTACGCCGACTACGACGTGATGCTCGACCTCGTCCGCGAGCTGATCCAGGGCTGCGCGACCGCGGCCTTCGGCGCACCGGTCGCCCGCCAGGACGGCGAGGAGTACGACATCTCCGGGCAGTGGCCGGTCAAGACGGTGTACGGCGCGATCTCCGAGGTGCTCGGGGAGGAGATCGACCCCGACACCGAACTGCTCCGGCTGCACCGGCACTGCGACCGTGTCGGTGTGCCCTACATCGCCGACGACGGTCACGGCGATGTCGTCCTGGAGATGTACGAGCGGCTCGTCGAGGAGAAGACCCGGCGGCCCACCTTCTACAAGGACTTCCCCACCGACGTCTCCCCCTCACCCGACAGCACCGCACCGACCCCCGGCTCGCCGAACGCTGGGACCTCGTCGCCTTCGGCACCGAACTGGGCACCGCCTACTCCGAGCTCACCGACCCCGTCGAACAGCGCCGCCGCCTCACCGACCAGTCCCTGCTGGCCGCCGGCGGAGACCCCGAGGCCATGGAACTCGACGAGGACTTCCTCGACGCCCTCGAATACGCCATGCCACCCACCGGTGGCCTCGGCATCGGCGTCGACCGCCTGGTCATGTTCCTCACCGGCCTGACGATCCGCGAGACCCTGCCGTTCCCCCTGGTGCGCCGCCGCTGACCGGTCTCACCGACCCCGCCGGCACCGCCCACCAGGTCGGCCGGGCGAGTGCTTTCGCGCGTCCGTTCCAGTGTCGTACTGGTGAGTCAATCTCTCGCCGGGCGACTGATGAGTCATGACGAAGGATCAGTTGCCCCCGCGTCTGCTCACCCGGCGTCGTGCGCTGCTCGCCGGTGCCGCCGCCGTCGGGGCCGCCGGCACCGCCGGTCTGTTCACGACGTTCACGGGCGAGGCGCCGGTCCGGGGGGCCGCCGCCACCCAGGCGCCCGTCGCCGGCCCGCAGGTGCGCCCGCCGCTGAAGCCCTCCGCCTACCGCCTCCAGCCCCTGATGGGATACGGCCCGCCCGAAGCGGCGCCCCGCCGCACCCTCGTACGGCGTGCGCCCCTGCTGCGGGTGTCCGGACGCGGCCGCACCATGGTGCTGACCTTCGACGACGGACCCGACGCCCGCTACACCCCGCACATCCTGGACACCCTGCGCGAATACGACGTCCGCGCGATGTTCTTCGTGTGCGGCGAGATGGTCGCCGAGAACAAGGGCCTCGTGGCCAGGATGGCCGAAGAGGGCCATGTCGTCGGCAACCACACCTGGTCCCACCCGCTGCTCACCCGGCTCAGCCGCGGCCGGATCCGCAAGGAGATGGAACGCACCAGCGACATCGTCGAGGAGAGCTACGGCGAGCGCCCCGCCTGGTTCCGCGCACCCTACGGCGCCTGGAACCGCGCCGCCTTCCAACTCGGCGCCGAACTGGGCATGGAACCGCTGGGCTGGACGGTCGACACCCTCGACTGGACCACCCCGGGCACCGGCGCCATCGTCGAACGGATCCGCGACGGCGCCGCCCCCGGTGTCGTGGTGCTCTCGCACGACGCCGGGGGCAACCGCTCCCAGAGCGTCCTTGCGCTGCGCGCCTATCTGCCGCGGCTGCTGGATTCCGGGTATCACCTCACCGTCCCGGAACGGCATTACGCGTGACGAATTCCGCCGCCCGTCCGGGGAAACGCTCAGCGGACCTCGACCAGGCTGGCGAAAGCGACGACGTTCCCGTCATAACCGTTCTGCTTGGAGAAACCGCCGCCGCAGGTGATGACCCGCAATTCGGCGGTGCCCTTCGATGCGTAGACCCGGTCGCCGGGGAAGTTCTCCTTCTGGAACACCTCGATGCCGTAGACCTCGAAAACGGCCGTCTTTCCGTCCTTGCGGACGATCTCGACGCGGTTTCCCTTCGCGAGGGAACCGAGACCGTAGAACACGGCCGGCCCCTGCAAGTTGTCGACATGGCCGACGACCACCGCGGTGCCCTTCTCGCCGGGCGAGACGGATCCGGTGAACCAGCCCGCCAGATTGGGGTCCTCCGGCGGCGGCGCGCCGACCCAGCCGTCGATGTCCAGGCCGACCGGGATCGTCGGCGCGTCGACCTGGATCGCGGGGATCCTGACCCGGTCCGGCAGGGCGAACGGCAGTGGCCGCGCGGCCTGGGTGCGGACGACGCCGGGCAGCCGGTGGTCCGCCGCGGCTGCCGATGCGGGCTGCGGCGGACCCACGTCGAACTCGCCGGAGCCATTGCGGACGAGCGCGAGACCGGTCAGCAGGAACAGCGCTATCACGCCCCAGGGAGCGCGCTTCCTCCGCCGCTCCTCCTCTTCTTCGGCCAGCTCGAAACCGGACATTCGACTTCCCCTCTCGACGCGGCCGTCGCCACGTCATTCGCGCATACGAAAACGCTAAGTCGCGTGCGCGAAACCGGCGACGGGGCAGCGTCGAACGGGTGGCCCGAACTCCTTCGGTGCGCCATCCGAGTTGCCACCGGCCGGAAAATTCTGACGGTGCGTGACCTGCGGCAATTCCGATTGCGAGGGGATCCTTCGGCGTGTCCTCTCACCAGGACGGACCATCGCCGAAATGCGGCCTCGGGCACGGCAACTGAGGGTCTTTCTGGGAGGCGCTTTCTCGCCGATCGATACCGGGGACGGTTCCCGGGGCGTCTTCCGCGGAGGATCACATGCGTACTACTCGTACCCTGGCGGCCGCTGCCACCGCGGTCGCCGTTCTCGGCCTGGCCGCCCCGGCGGCCGCCGCGCGGGACGGCATGCCCGGCCCCAGCAACATCGTCGCCCTGCCCAGCGTCATCGCCCGCGGCGGGCAGCTGACCATCACCGTCGACGGCTGCCGGGAAGGCGGCACCGCGACCTCGGACGCGTTCCGGCCCACGACGCTGAGCCCGGTCCCCGGCGGCAGCACGGCGAGGGGAACCGCGACCATCGATCACCGCGCGAGGCCGGGTGCGCACAGCATCACCGTCAACTGCGGCGGCAGGACCCTGACGAGCCCGAACGCCTTCACCGTCATCGGCGGCGTCCGCGGCGGCCTCGGCGGCAGCACCTCCACGGGCGCGACCCCGACCGACATGGCCATCGGAGGCGGGCTCATCGCCGTGGCCATCGTCGGTGGCGGGGTGTTCTGGATGCGGCGGCGGGCGGAGAAGCGGATCTGAACCGCCGCCCGTCGCGGACGGGAGACAGGTCGCATGTGCACAGGCCTTCGCCCCGGCCCCCTGGTGGGGATCCGGGGCGAAGGCCTGATGCGGAGAGGGGGGAAGCGCGGCTGGTGCGGTGCGTGTCAGGCGCCGTCCTCGTCGGTGCGGCGCCGGGAGAGGTGGTACGCCGTCCCGAGCGCGCCCGTGATGAGCGCGGCCCCCAGCCCGATCTCCTTCAGGTCCAGCCCGGCGAGCGTGCCGCCCTCACCCGCGTGCACGCCGTGCTGCGGGTGGTCGGGCCGGTCCGGCGGGCCGCCGGCGATGGTGAGGTCGACGCTCTGCCAGAAGGTGCCGCAGTAGAACGACACCTCGTACACGGCACCCGGCCTGGCGTCCCGGTCGACCGTGGCCCTGGCCGTCGTCCGCCCCCGGGGGATGGTCACCGTGTCGAAGACCCCCGACGAGACGGTCACGCTCTGCTCGCAGCCCGTCGCGCGCAGCCCGACCTGCTCGCCGGGCTCGACGGTGGTGGGCCGGACACCGGCCCAGAAACCGGAGTTGTCGCCCTGCGCCTGGGCGGCGGGGGCGGTCATGGCGAGGGCGCTCACGCCCAGCAGTGCGGCAGAGGCGACGCGTATCGCGCGCATGGCGAGTCCTCCCGTCCCCGAGTAGCAGTCGCGGACCCTTTCCGCTCGCGCCAGAAATGCACCTCGGTGATCGGAACGCTAGGAAGGCGCGTACACCCGCGCGATCGGTGTCGTACGAATGGGGCAGGCGTGTGGGCCGCTCAGGGGACGGCGTTCCCGCTTCCGGGGGACGGCGGCGGCGTGGCGGCGTCACGTCGGGTGCCGTCACCCCCGGCTGTCGCCGTCCCCCTGAGTGAGGGGCTGTCAGCCGCCGCTGCCCGGGAAGAGCGCGAGGAACGGCTCCGCCGACGCGGTCACACCGCGGCTGTAGGGATCGTCGAAGTCCCAGATGAGGAAGAGCAGGAAGGCGATCAGCGCCGAGAACAGCCCGGCGAGGACCAGCTCGCGGGGCGTGCGCCGGATCTGGAGGGCGAACACCATCCCGATGGTGACGACACCTCCGGCGAGGAGTCCGAACCACACCACGCCCGGCATGGTGTCGCCGGTCGAGTTCGCGCGTGCGTTGCGCGCCTGGTCCGCCGCGGTCACCTGGTCGAGGAGCGGTTGGTAGGCCTGCGCCTCGAAGTCCGACCTGGGTTCGTAGTCGGTGACGTCCTCGCGGATGCGCTGGAGGAGTTCGGTGCCGCGGTCGGTGACGTCGCCGTGCTCGCTCATGTACTTCCACTCCTTGGTGACGACGTATCCGACATAGGCGTCGACATCGTCCCGAATGCGGTCGCGGACATCGGCCGGATAGACCCGGACGCGCTCCGAGACCTCGTGCAGCGCCACGGCCTCCGCCTGGACGTGGTCCTGGGCGGCGCTGCGCGCCTCCCACACGCCCGCGATGGCCAGGCCCAGCACGATGGCGTACACCACTCCGATCCACATCGTCATGTACTCGATGACGTCCGGGGTCTCGCTGGGATCCTCGTCCTCGGGGGCCGTGCGGTGCCGTACGAGGGTGATGACGACCACCACGGCGCAGGCGGCCAGCATCGCGAGGGTGAGAACAAGCCATTCCGGCAAGAGAGGCCTCCAGGGTCAGCGCGGACGCAGTGCGGCGACGGCGGCGATGGCCGGAACCGCGATGAGCAGGACGAAGGTGAGAGGCGACTGAGCGCCGTCGTGCGTGGCCCGCTTGTGCGGGATGGCGTGGTACGGCGGGTAGTTCACCGGGGTCGCGGACGGACTCGGAGTGGGTTTGACCGACGGCGTCGGGGTGGGGGTGGGTGTGGGCTTCGGCGTGGGGGTCGGCCGTGGGCGTGGCGGCGCGGGCTGGGGAGCCGGCTTGGCCGGGGGCGGTGGTGGCGGCGGAGGCGGCGGCTGCGGTTTCGGGGTGGGGCTCGATTTCGGCGGCGGCGGTGGGGTGGGTGTGGGCTCCGGGGTCGGTGTGGGGGGCGGCGTGGGTGTGGGCGTCGGGGTCGGGGTCGGGGTCGGCGTGGGAGTCGGCGTCGGGCACTGCGGAGGAGTCGGCCAGGTGAAGGAGCCGGCCACCGCGACCGCCCGCGCACCGTCAGGCCCGGTGTCGGCTACCGCGACCGCCTGTGCGCCGTCCGGCCCGGTGCCGGCGTACGCGCAGGACGTGGCCATGGCCGCGCCGGACGGCGCCGACACCAGGAGCCAGGTCAACGTGACCACCGTCAACACCCTTGTAGTCAGGGTGGATTGGGTAGGTTCGAGTGCATGCACGACGAAGATCCTGAGGCCATCGCGTGCCCCGGCGTGCCGGAGAACGGCTGGAATGCCCCGAACGGGCGACGGATGGCGCTCGAAAGGTTTGATCAGGGGGCGCGGCCGTAACCGCCGGGGGCGCACGCGCGTGCGACGGGAGGCGGGCGGAGTCACCGCGGTGATGGGGTTGTTCGCAGCTGTGACGCCGGTGCCGTCACAGGTTCCGGAAAGAAATTTGTGCCTCGGTTGAACACGACAGTGGCTCTCCTGCGTACCTCTTGTCGTGCGGCGGCGCAGCAGGGCGCTGCAACACCCTTGTGATTATGGGGAGTTGACGATGAAGACCTCGTGGCGGAGCGCCTCGCTCGTGGTGAGCGCCGTGGCGGTGGCGGCGCTGACGACGGCATGCGGCTCGGAAACCGCCCCGCCGGCGAGCAGCCAGAACGTGGGTGCGACAGCCGCGGCCGGTGGTTACGGAGAGGGCACCGGCCTCGGATCCGGTTATGACGCGGGCGCGGCGGGCCAGGAGAGCGCCGCCACCCAGGCCGCCTCCGCCGGTGAACTGACCGTGGCCACCAACGCGGAACTCGGCGAGGTGCTGACCGACAGCGACGGAATGACCCTCTACCGCTTCGACAAGGACGTCGCCGAGCCGCCCAAGTCGAACTGCGACGGCGACTGCGCCACCAAGTGGCCGCCGGTCCCCGCGAACGACGCCACGGCGGGCGTGGGCATCGACAAGAACAAGCTCGGCTCGGTCACCCGCACCGACGGCACCAAGCAGCTGACCATCGACGGCTGGCCCGCGTACCGCTACGCGAAGGACACCCAGGCCGGCGATGTCAACGGCCAGGGCGTGGGCGGCACTTGGTACGCGCTCGCCCCCACCGGCAAGAAGGCGCAGGGCGGGGCCGAAGCGGCCGATCTGCCCGGTCTGTCCACGCGCAAGGACACCAAGCTCGGCGAGATCGTCATCGACAAGAACGGCCACACGGTCTACCGCTTCATGAAGGACTCGCCCTGGCCGATGAAGACGGCCTGCACCGGCGAGTGCCTGGACAAGTGGCCGGTCATCGCGCCGGTCGACGCCGAGGACACCGAGGGCATCGACCTGGCGGGTTCCGGCCCCAGGGGCCAGGGCTACGTGGTCTTCGACCGGCCCGACGGCATCAAGCAGCAGACCATCGACTGTGTGCCGATCTACACCTTCGCCGGTGACAAGAAGCCCGGCGACACCAACGGTCAGGGCGTCGGCGGCACATGGTTCGCCATCCGCCCCGACGGCAAGCCGGTCGGCGCCTCGGAGCAGTAGAGATCGCTCGACTCACCGGTCCGCCCCCTGAAGCTCCACACAGGGGGCGGACCGGTTTGCCTGCATTCACCGTGGTTCTTCGCCCTCTTTCACCATGGTTCGGAACTCTGTGGAATGCTTCGGATACTTTTCGTAGAGGGTGCGAGGGGCGTCAATTCGGCACGTGCCACTGGCAGTGACCGGGAACGGATGGTCAATTTCCGTTTCCGCTCGCTCCTTTGGCGGGCGATCAGTAGCCTCAGCTCGAACACCGGATCGCCTACGCCTTGGAGAGATAGATGGAGCGTCCCGCCTGGGCCCCCCGGAGCATCGACATCTCGGTGCCCAGCGTCTCGCGGATCTACGACTACTACCTGGGCGGTTCGCACAACTTCGAGGTCGACCGGGAAGCGGCCCGCAAGGCCATGGACTTCATGCCGGGCCTCCCCAAGATCATGCAGGCCAACCGGGCGTTCATGCGCCGCGCGGTGCGCTTCGCGGTGAACGAGGGCATCACCCAGTTCCTGGACATCGGCTCCGGCATCCCGACGTTCGGCAACGTCCACGAGGTGGCCCAGGCGGCAAGCCCCGGCGCGCATGTGGTGTACGTCGACCACGACCCGGTCGCCGTCGCGCACAGTCAGGCGGTGCTGGCGGGCAACGACACCACGGACGTCGTCGCCGCGGACCTGCTCAAGCCCCAGGAGATCCTGGCCAGTTCCGAGGTCGAGCGCCTGATCGACCTGAACCGGCCAGTGGCGCTGCTGCTCGTTGCCATACTGCACTTCGTGGAGGACGAGGACGAACCCTACGAGGCGGTGGCCCAGCTGCGCGACGCGCTCGCCCCCGGCAGCATGCTGGTGCTCACGCATGCCTCGTACGAGGGCATCCCGCTGCCCGAGGAGCGGGCCAAGGGCACGGTCGACGTGTACAAGGACATTCGCAACCCGCTGATCATGCGCTCGCGCGACGAGATCGCACGGTTCTTCAAGGGGTACGACATGGTGGAACCCGGACTGGTGCCGATGGCGCACTGGCGGCCCGACACCGCACTGGAGGACGAGGATCCGTGGGCCTTCTCCGGGTTCGCCGGCGTGGGGCGTACGGCGTGAGCGCGGGGCCGGACGGGCCGGAGGACAGACTGCGCCGGTTCGCGACGATCTGGAGCCGGGCGGTCTTCCCGGTGACCTCGACGTCGTCGACCCGGCCGGAGTTCGAGGAGCAACTGCTACCGCTGGCCCGGCGGTTGAGCGAGGCGCTCAGGGCCAGGACGTTCGACGCGGAGCAGGGCAGGGCGGTCGGCGCCGCGCTCGTCGGCGCGCACTGCACCGACCCCGAGGCGCTCAGCCGCTCGCTGGACTGCGTCGACGCCTACCTCGTGCTCTACTGCGGCGCCGACGGCGACCAGGAGGACCTGCGGGCCCGCTCGTCGCGGCTCCAGCACGCCATGGCCGCCGGGTTCGCCCAGGCGCTGCGCGAGCGGACGCTGGCCGAGCAGGAGGCGATCTCCGCGGCCGCCCTCAAGGCGCAGGGCGTGGTCGCCCAGGCCCTGCACGACACCGAGGCCCGCTTCCGCGCGGTGTTCGAGGGCGCGGCCATAGGAATCGGGATCGCCGACCTCGCGGGCAACATACTGCAGGTCAACGGCGCCCTGCTACGCATGTTCGGCGTCTCCGAGCAGGCGATCCGCACCCGCAACGTCAGGGAGTGGACCCACCCCGAGGACGCGCCGCAGACCTGGACGCTCTACGCCGAACTCGTCCGCGGCGAGCGCGAGCACTACCACGTCGAAAAGGCCTTCTACCGCCCCGACGGCACGGTCCTGTGGACCAACCTCACCGTCTCCCTGCTGCGCGACGCCGACGGCGAACCGCAGTACCAGCTGGCCCTGATGGAGGACACCACCGAGCGGCGGCTGCTCAACCTGCGGCTGCGCTACGAGGCCACGCACGACGCGCTCACCGGCCTGCCCAACCGCACCTTCTTCTTCGAGCGCCTGGAGAAGGCACTGGGCGCCGGGGAAGGCCAGCGGTTCGGACTGTGCTACCTCGACCTGGACGGCTTCAAGACCGTCAACGACAGCCTCGGCCACGCGGCCGGCGACCGGCTGCTCGTCGAGGTCGCCGACCGTCTGCAGTCCTGCGCCACCGCGCCCGGCGAGATGGTCGCGCGGCTCGGCGGCGACGAGTTCGTGGCGCTGACCACCGGCCCCGACACCGAGCGCGAGGTCGACGAGCTCGCCTCCCGGATCATGAACGCGCTGATCGCCCCGATCAGCGTCGACGGCCGGGAACTGACCGTGCGCGGCAGCATCGGCATCGTCGAGGGCCCGGCCGGGGAGCGCGGCCCGGCGGAGGTGCTGCGCAGCGCCGACATCACCATGTACCGGGCCAAGTCGGCGGGCGGCAACCGCTTCGAGCTGGCCGACCCGGAGGCCGACGCCCGCGCCATCACCCGGCACGGTCTGACCACGGCGCTGCCGACGGCCCTGGACCGGGGCGAGTTCTTCATCGAGTACCAGCCGCTGGTCCACCTCGGCGACGGCAGCGTGCGCGGCGCTGAGGCCCTGGTGCGCTGGCTGCACCCGCAGCACGGCGTCCTCGGCCCGGACCGGTTCATTCCGCTGGCCGAGCACACCGGGCTGATCGTGCCGCTCGGCCGCTGGGTGCTGGAGCAGTCGGTGTGTCAGGCCCGCGCGTGGCGAGAACGTCACGACGACGCCGGGCCCTTCCGCATCAACGTCAACCTCTCGCCCTGCCAGCTCACCCACCCCGGGCTGGTGCAGGACACGGTGGACATCCTGGAGCGCGCGGGTGTGGCACCCGACGCCCTCTGCCTCGAGGTCACCGAGTCGGCCCTCATCGGCGCCGACGACGACCTGCTCAAGCCCCTGCGCCGGCTCGCCGAGATGGGTGTCGACATCGCCCTGGACGACTTCGGCACCGGCTACTCCAACCTCGCCAATCTGCGCCGGCTGCCGGTGAGCATCCTCAAGCTGGACCGCTCCTTCACCCAGAGCATGCAGCAGTTCCCGGCCGACCCCGTCGACCTCAAGATCGTCGAGGGGATCGTCTCCCTGGCCCACGGTCTGAACCTCTCGGTGACGGTGGAGGGCGTGGAGACCGGGGCCCAGGCCGAGCAACTGCGCATACTGGGCTGCGACACGGCCCAGGGCTGGTACTACGCCCGCCCGGGCCCACCGGAGCGACTGCATGAGCTGGCGCTGGTGGACGCGACGGGGTGAGTGCCGTGAACAGGCCCTGAGGCTTCACGGCCCCTCAGGGTCAGCGGCCATACCGGGGTGTGCGGCTTGGTCCCGTCAAAGGGCTCCCAGGCCCACGGTCCGTTGAAACGCCAAGCCCGCCCGGCCGCGTCCGCGACGCGCGTGACAGCGTCAGCGACAGATGCGGCCGGGGCAGCCGCCCGGTCTCCAGCGGCGGAACGAAGCGGTCGACCCGGGCGACGCTGACGACGGTCGAGGAGATTCCGACCCGGCAGGTGTCCCCGGCCGTGAGGCGGTCCGCCGGCGGATCCGTACGGAAGGACTCAGCGTGCCAGCAACATGCGCTGCAGTTCCCGCGCCGCCCGCGGCGGGGCCACGTCGCTGCGGTGGGCCAGCGCGATCGTCCGGTGCAGTCCGGGCCGGGCCAGCGGGGTGACCCGTAGTCCCCGCCCCGACCGCGCGGCCACCATGCGCGGTACGACGGCCAGGCCCAGCCCGGCGCGCACGAACCCCAGCACCGCGTCCATCTCCCCGCCCTCCACCGCGAAGTCCGGCTCGAAGCCCTCCGCCCGGCACGCGGCGACGGTCAGTTCGCGCAGGTCGTAGCCGTGCCGGAACATCACCAGGCGCTCGCCCTCCAGATCGGCGATGCGTACGGTGCGCCGTCCGCCGCCGGGGCGGGCGGCCTCGGGGGAAGAGACCACCACCAGGTCCTCGCGCAGCAGCTCCACCGTGGTCAGCGCCGGGGACGGGCTCGGCAGGGGCAGCACGACCAGGGCCAGGTCGAGGGCGCCGCGCGCGAGCTGCCGTACCAGATCGAGCGAGCCGCCCTCCTCGATCAGCAGCTGGATGCCGGGATAGCGGTCGTGGAAGGCGCGCAGCACATCCGGGAGCAGGCCCGTGCACAGGCTCGGGGTGGCGCCCAGCCGGACCCGGCCCCGCCGCAGCTGCACCAGTTCCTGCACCTCGTGCCGCGCGGTGTCCGTGTCGGCGAGGATGCGCCGGGCCAGCGGCAGCAGGGCCTCCCCGGCGTCGGTCAGCGTGATGTTGCCCCGCGCCCGCAGGAACAGGTCCGCGCCCAGCTCCCGCTCCAGCGCCTTGATCTGCTGCGACAGCGAGGGCTGCGCGACATGCACCAGGTCGGCGGCCCGGGTGAAGTGCCGGGTCTCGGCGACCGCCACGAAGTACTGGAGCTGCTGGAACTGCATAGGGCCAGCATAGGCTGTGCCTATCGATACGAGCCGGACCATGTCTTGGACCGATGGGGTGCTCCGGCTCTAGCGTCCTGGTCATGGCTCTGGCAACGCGGACGGACCGACGGCCGTCCATGGCACGCACGGTGTGGGACTCCACCGTCGGCAAGAAGACCGTGATGGCCGTCAGCGGGCTGATCATGCTGCTGTACCTGGTCGTCCACATGATCGGAAACCTGAAGATCTTCTTCGGGGCGGGCGAGTTCAACCACTACGTGCACTGGCTGCGCACCGTCGGCGAGCCCTTCATGCACTACGAGTGGACGCTCTGGCTAGTCCGGATCGTGCTGGTCGTCGCCGTCGTCGCGCACGCCACGTCGGCCTACCAGCTCAGCCGCCGCGACATCAGGGCGCGCCCCAGCAAATACGTGCACAAGAAGCCGCGGGCCTCCTACGCCACGCGCACCATGCGCTGGGGCGGCATCATCCTCGGCCTGTTCATCGTCTGGCACGTCCTGGACCTGACGACCGGCACCGTGCACTCCGGCGGCTTCCAGGAGGGCCACCCGTACCAGAACGTCGTGGACACCTTCTCCACCTGGTACGGCAACGTCATCTACATCGTCGCGATGCTCGCCGTCGGCCTGCACATCCGGCACGGCTTCTGGAGCGCCGCCCAGACCCTCGGCGCCGGCAGCCGCACCCGCGACCGCGCCCTGAAAACCGTCGCCGACGTCCTCGCGCTGCTGCTCACGGCCGGGTTCATCGCCGTGCCCGTGGGCGTCATGACCGGAGTGGTGAGCTGACATGACCGCTGAATACGTGAACTACGAGACCGGCGAACCCGTCGTCGACACCAAGGCCCCCTCCGGCCCCGTCGGCGAGCGCTGGGACAAACGCCGGTTCGAGGCCAAACTGGTCAACCCCGCCAACCGGCGCAAGCACACGGTGATCGTGGTGGGGACGGGGCTGGCCGGCGGCTCCGCGGGCGCCACCCTCGCCGAACAGGGCTACCACGTCGTCCAGTTCTGCTACCAGGACTCCCCGCGCCGCGCCCACTCCATCGCCGCTCAGGGCGGCATCAACGCGGCCAAGAACTACCGCAACGACGGCGACTCCATCCACCGCCTCTTCTACGACACCGTCAAGGGAGGCGACTTCCGGGCGCGGGAGTCCAATGTGCACCGGCTCGCGCAGATCTCGGTGGAGATCATCGACCAGTGCGTGGCCCAGGGCGTGCCGTTCGCGCGCGAGTACGGCGGTCTGCTCGACACCCGCTCCTTCGGCGGCGTACAGGTGTCGCGGACCTTCTACGCCCGCGGCCAGACGGGCCAGCAGCTCCTTCTCGGCGCCTACCAGGCCCTCAGCAGGCAGATCGCCGCGGGCAACGTCGAGATGCACCCGCGCACCGAGATGCTCGACCTGATCGTCGTCGACGGACGGGCACGCGGCATCGTGGCCCGCGATCTCATCACCGGCCGTGTCGACACGTACTTCGCCGACGCCGTCGTACTCGCCAGCGGCGGCTACGGCAACGTCTTCTACCTGTCGACGAACGCCATGAACTCCAACGCCACCGCGATCTGGCGGGCCCACCGGCGCGGCGCCTACTTCGCCAACCCCTGCTTCACCCAGATCCACCCGACGTGCATCCCGCGCACCGGCGACCACCAGTCCAAGCTGACCCTGATGAGCGAGTCGCTGCGCAACGACGGCCGGATCTGGGTGCCGAAGGCCAAGGGCGACGACCGTCCCGCGCACCGGATCCCCGAGGACGAGCGCGACTACTACCTGGAACGCATCTACCCGTCCTTCGGCAACCTCGTACCCCGCGACATCGCCTCCCGCGCCGCGAAGAACGTCTGCGACGAGGGCAGGGGAGTGGGCCCCGGCGGACAGGGCGTGTACCTGGACTTCGCGGATGCGATCGTGCGCATGGGCCGTAAGGCCGTGGAGGCCAAGTACGGCAACCTCTTCGACATGTACCAGCGGATCACCGACGAGGATCCGTACGAGGTGCCGATGCGGATCTACCCGGCCGTGCACTACACGATGGGCGGCCTGTGGGTCGACTACGACCTGCAGACCACCGTCCCCGGCCTGTTCGCGATCGGCGAGGCCAACTTCTCCGACCACGGCGCCAACCGCCTGGGCGCCTCCGCGCTGATGCAGGGCCTGGCCGACGGCTACTTCGTCCTCCCGGCCACCATCAACGACTACCTCGCCCGCAACCCGCACCACGACACGGTCACCGACGAGCACCCCGCCGTCCAGGAGGTGCTGGCCGAGACCCACGACCGGCTCGACCTGCTGCTGGCCGTGGACGGCGACCGTACGCCGGACTCCTTCCACCGTGAACTCGGCGAGCTGATGTGGGAGTTCTGCGGGATGGCCCGCACGGAATCCGGACTGCGCAAGGCGCTGGAGCGCATCCCGCAGATCCGCGAGGAGTTCTGGCGCCGGATCAAGGTCCCCGGCACCGGCGAGGAGTTCAACCAGTCCCTGGAGAAGGCCAACCGCGTCGTCGACTACCTGGAGCTCGCCGAGCTGATGTGCCTCGACGCGCTGCACCGCAGCGAGTCCTGCGGCGGCCACTTCCGCGAGGAGTCGCAGACGCCGGACGGCGAGGCGGCCCGCAAGGACGACGAGTTCGCCTACGCGGCGGCCTGGGAGTTCACCGACACGGGCGCGGCTCCCGTGCTGCACAAGGAAGACCTGGTCTTCGAGTACGTCCACCCCACCCAGCGGAGCTACGCATGAAGCTCACCCTGCGCGTCTGGCGCCAGAAGAACGCCGACGCCGACGGCGCCATGTCCACGTACGAGGTGGACGGGATCTCCTCCGACATGTCGTTCCTGGAGATGCTCGACACGCTCAACGAGGAGCTCATCCTCAAGGGCGAGGACCCGGTCGCCTTCGACCACGACTGCCGTGAGGGCATCTGCGGCGCGTGTTCGCTCGTGATCAACGGCGACGCGCACGGGCCCGAGCGGACCACCACCTGTCAGCTGCACATGCGGTCCTTCAAGGACGGCGACACGATCGACATCGAGCCGTGGCGGGCGTCGGCGTTCCCGGTGATCAAGGATCTGGTCGTCGATCGTTCGGCGTTCGACCGGATCATCCAGGCCGGCGGCTACATCACCGCGCCGACGGGGTCCGCGCCGGAGGCGCACGCGACGCCGGTGCCGAAACCGGACGCCGACCTCGCCTTCGAGCACGCCGAGTGCATCGGGTGCGGGGCCTGTGTGGCGGCCTGCCCCAACGGGGCTGCGATGCTGTTCACTTCCGCCAAGATCAACCATCTGAACGTGCTGCCGCAGGGAGCGCCCGAGCGCGAGACCCGGGTCCTGGACATGGTGGCGCAGATGGACGAGGAGGGCTTCGGAGGGTGCACGCTCACGGGCGAGTGCGCCACCGCCTGCCCCAAGGGAATCCCGCTCATGTCCATCACCGGAATGAACAAGGAGTGGCTGCGGGCTGCGCGCAAGGTGAAACGATAGGACGGGACACCCAACAGACGTTCGCCGAAAGGTGCGGACGGGCGGGGTCGGGAGTGGTGCTCCCCGGCCCCGTCTCGCGCTTTTTCGGTCGCCAGGTGAACAGCACCGGACCGACCGGCTGACCGGTCGGGCACCGGAATGTGGACGACCGGTACCGGTTCGCGCCGTTCAACATCCGCACATCCACTCTCCTGGCACAGGTCACGCGTAGGCCAACCGGCATAGGAAGAACAGGGGCGGCACACCGCTCGCAAGCCCCCCGCTCGCCGTCCCCGGCCCGTGACCAGGAGTAAGCCATGACCGGCGTACTGACCGTCGACCGTCCCCCCCAGCCCACGGCGCCCACCCGTTACACCGTGGGCCTCGCTCGCAACGAGGAGGACGTGCGCGCCGCCCAGCGGCTGCGGCACGACGTCTTCGCCGGCGAGATGGGAGCCCTGCTGGCCACCCCGCAGCCGGGTCACGACATCGACGCCTTCGACGCGTACTGCGACCACCTGCTCGTCCGTGAGGAGGTGTCCGGACAGGTCGTCGGCACCTACCGGCTGCTGCCCCCGGAGCGGGCCGCGGTCGCGGGCCGGCTGTACTCGGAGGGCGAATTCGACCTCAGCAACATCGACTCCCTGCGCCCCAACCTGGTCGAGGTCGGCCGCTCCTGCGTCCACCCCGACCACCGCGACGGCGCCGTGATCAGCCTCATCTGGGCCGGCATCGCCCGCTACATGGTCGACCGCGGCCACGAGTGGCTGGCGGGCTGCTGCTCGATCCCGCTGGCGGACGGCGGCACCCTCGCCGCCGCGACCTGGGACCGGGTGCAGGCCAAGCACCTGGCCCCGGAGGAGTACCGGGTACGTCCGCTGCGCCCCTGGCAGCCGACTGCCTCCGCCCCCGCCACGCGCACCGAGCTGCCCGCCCTGCTGCGCGGCTACCTCCGCCTCGGCGCCTTCGTGTGCGGTGAGCCCGCGCACGACCCGGAGTTCGGGGTCGCCGACCTGTACGTGCTGCTGTCGATGCGCCGGGTCAACTCGCGCTATCTGCGGCACTTCCTCTCCCTCGTGCCGGCGTGACGGGCGGGGCGGCCATGAGCATCTCCTCCCTCGGTGCCGTCGGTGTCCCCACGGCGACCGCTCCCATGGCCGGCGCACCGGCCGCCGTCCGCACGAGCCACGCGCCCGACGCGGGGACCCTCTGGCGGCCCAGCGCCCCCTGCACCCCGCGCACCTGCATCGACGCGGCGGGAGCGACCAGAGCCGTTCCCCTGGCCGTCCTGCGGGTCGCGGCGGTCCTGTCCGTGCTGATCGTCGGAGTGCTGCTGATGCCGCTCGGCGGGCGGATACCCGCCGGGCTGGTGCGGCGCTGGTGCCGCTGGGTCGTACGGGCCGCGGGGGTCCGGGTACGGATCGACGGTGGCGCGGCGTCGGACGGCGGGCTGCTGCTCGTCGCCAACCATGTGTCCTGGCTGGACATCCCGCTGCTCGCCGCCGTGCGCCCGGCCCGGATGCTCGCCAAGTCGGAGATCAGGGGCTGGCCGGTCGCGGGGTGGCTGACCGCGCGCAGCGGCGCCCTGTTCATCGACCGGGACCGCATTCGCGCGCTGCCCGAGACGGTGGCCCGGATCGCCGGGGCGCTGCGGGCCGGGGAGGCGGTCGCCGTGTTCCCCGAGGGCAGCACCTGGTGCGGCCGTGCCCAGGGCCACTTCCGCCGGGCCGCCTTCCAGGCCGCCCTCGACGCGGGCGTCCCCGTGCAGCCGGTGCGCCTGCGGTACGGGGTCGCCGAGGGCGCGTCCACCACGGCGGCCGCGTTCGTCGGGCAGGACTCCCTGCTCGCCTCGGTGTGGCGGGTGACGCGAGCACGCCGGCTCGTCGCCGAGGCGGAGGTGATGGAGCCGATCATGCCGGGCTCCCGCCCCGACCGCCGTTCCCTGGCAACGGCGGCCGAAGCGGCGGCGCTACCGGGTCAGCGTCAGGTCCCGGCCATCGTGCCCCGCCCGGCGCCCGCCGTCGGCGCCGAACAGCCGTCGGTTGTGGTGCCGTCGTGTGAGCCGCTCACGGCATGACCTGGGCGAGGTAGGGCGCGGTCGCGCTGTCTCTGGCCCTGGCCACCTGAGCGGGCGGACCCGCCGCCGCGGTCCTGCCGGGGCAGTGTCAGGTCCCGGTCCCCGCTCCGGAGCGCTTCGTGCCCCGCCCGGCGCCCGGCGGCTCCACCGCGGCGCCCGCCGTCGGCGCCGAACGGCCGTCGGTTGTGGTGCCGTCGTGTGAGCCGCTCACGGCATGACCTGGGCGAGGTAGGGCGCGGTCGCGCTGTCTCTGGCCGCGGCCACCTGAGCGGGCGGACCCGCCGCCGCGGTCGTGCCGGGGCAGTGTCAGGTCCCGGTCCCCGCTCCGGAGCGCTTCGTGCCCCGCCCGGCGCCCGGCGGCTCCACCGCGGCGCCCGCCGTCGGCGCCGAAC